>NZ_FRXO01000011.1 GCF_900148505.1 Pseudoxanthobacter soli DSM 19599
ATAGCTCGATCGGCTTGATCACTCTCATTAATCAATGCCCGTACCAGATCACTTCCGCTCACGTGCTTCGCCGGCCTGGTGGCTATGGCGAGGGACCCCAACCCGATCCCATTCCGAACTCGGCCGTTAAAACCCTCTGCGCCAATGGTACTGCATCTTAAGATGCGGGAGAGTAGGGCGCCGCCAGGCCCGCTAAGCACGTCTTTCCTCTCCACAATCAAACAACACCGCGGGGTGGAGCAGCCCGGTAGCTCGTCAGGCTCATAACCTGAAGGCCGCAGGTTCAAATCCTGCCCCCGCAACCATATCAAAATATCCCACACATAGAAAAAGCCCAGGCACGCCAGCCAGCGCTTCTACGCGTAGTCGTGATTGTCGCTACTGAGGCAAGAACAAAACAAGTACGATATCGCGCGGCCGGGCGAGCCCACAATCACGTCAAACGCGAGAACACCAGCAAAAGCCAACAACAACAACAGACGGGCAGCCAAAACTCGCGGCTGGGCCGTCGTCAGTGCGGTGATCTGAGGATCAGGCGTTTCCAACGCTTCAGAGGGGAAAGTCGAGCGCGCCGCACGCGGTTGCACGTCGGCCATCCCGGGCCGACGCTCGGGGCGAGGCGCGTGAGCTGCGCCCGATCAGAGTTCCTCGATACCGACGACGAGGCGCTTGCCGAGGGCTTCGGCTACGGCGGCGAGGCGATCCAACTTGGTGGAATGCCGCGGATCGAGGATGCGCCGCACTTCGCCTTCGGCAAGGCCGAGGCGGGCGGCGAGTTCGGTCTTGCTGATATCCGCCGCGCGCCACGCCGCTATGACGGCGAATTTCGCCGCGGCGAGCGGCGGCGGCGCGACGAGCCGCTCGCCCGGCAACGGCGCCGAGGGTACGGGGAAATCCGCGCCATCGAACACATAGGTCGCGAGGGCGGCGCCGAGCCCATCAATCGCCTGGGCGATGGCTGCAGCCTCGCTATCGCCAGAGGTGATGAGGGGTGGCACGTCTCGGGCGCTGACTTCGATTTTTCCGGAAGGGCCGCGCGCGAATGCGACGGGATAAGCAAAAGCGGGCTGCATTTTCTGTCCTTCCTGATGCGGCGGATGGTGAGCGAACGCCCCTTCCGGCTGGGGAAATAAGCCCGGGTTGCCTGAAGCACCCGCGCTACTCGTCCCTGTCAAGATCACCTTGGGGGCACCATCGCGCCGCGTTGAGGGGCGCCAAAGGTGATCCGGAACGACCAGTTCGATGTGCATGGACACGGCGAGGGGCGCAATCGCAAATCCAGGCTGGCCGACTATGTCGCCTGCGCAGCGACGACTCCGATATGGGAAAATGCCTCGGTGGATTGCTCCACCGGGGCGTTTTCGTCGGGCCGGTCAAGTGCCCCATGGCTCAAGGCGGTGCCACACTGCGGCGCAGGCGAGAGCCACCGCCTTGGGGATGACGACGGGGCGTTCATCCTCGCGGCGGCGGCCTCGCTCGTAATTCTCGATGGACTGCCGCGAGAGGCCGAGCGCTTCGGCGGCGGCGGTTTGGGATAACCCCAGCCGGGTGCGCCAATCCTTGAACTGTTCGGGCGTCATGGTCGCCTTCTTCAGGAGGTGAGACGATCGCTGCCTTACGGTAGGGATAGGGCTTCTGCCCCATCCCCGTTTCTTCACTTGCTGATGGTCAGTGTCAGGCGCCAACCGAACAATCTGGCCACCGGTGTGATCCGGAACAGTTTCAGACGTCTGACGTCCTTTCGGTGTTGCAGGTCGGCGGTGGCCAGACGAGGTCATTTCGCCCTACTCCGTAGGAAGTAGCAAGCGAAATGTTCCTTCCTGGGATGTCTCGCCGCGGCGAGAGGCGCGGTGGAGTCGCTGCCGGATGGAGTGCAGCGGGGGGCGGACTGGTCGAGAGGCAGGCCGTACTGACCACGCAGGGCCGCACGAGATGCTGACCGAGATCGAACGGCAGTTCGAGACCGGGTTTCGCGTGCGCGAAACGCCCAGCCCCGGATCAGGTCGCAACATGATATCACACCGGACCCGCTCGGAGGCGCCGGGCAGATGGACGGTAGGCCGTCCGTCTGCCCTGGAGCCCGCCTGCCGAGATCCGTGACGGTGCGCGAAGCGTGGTCCAAGACCGAGCCCAGAATTCCGCCGCCAACCAGGGGCGCGGTCGACGAGGCTTGGACGCGCTCCCGGTAGATCGACAGCGAGCATATCGCGGCAAGTGGGCGCGCCGGCGCGATCGATCGGCTGCACAAGCTCATCACCGTCTCGGGCAGCGGCTTTGCCGATGCCACGCTCGCGCAGCATCTTGCCGCGAGCCTGGGGCGCGTGTTCTGCGCGCTGGCTCTGGCGGTCGCGATCTCTGTTCCCGTCGGCTTCGCCATGGGATTGAGCCCGGTCGGCCGCGGACTGTTCGATCCCGTCATCGAGTTCCTGCGGCCGATCCCGCCGCTCGCCTATCTGCCTCTGGTCGTGATCTGGTTCGGCATCGGAGAACCGGCCAAGGTCGTGGTCATCACGATCGCGATGGTAGCGCCGATCGTGATCTCCACGCCGTCAATCGGGCCGCCCTCTGCGCCAGCTTGCGAGAACATCCCTCATCTCATCCTCAACGACGAGACGGGCCTCGTCCTTGGCGAGGCCGTGATAGTCGAGCAGGTCGTCGTAGTCGGTGAACTGGTGACGGGCGAAATTGCCCAGCACGATCCCGGTCGCCTGGGCCAGCCTCGCGTGAGGCGCCCAGGTCCGCCGCGACACAGCGTCGGCGACCGAGCGGCGGATCGCCGGCGGACAGTGCGGATAGTCGAGATCCAGAAAGGCCTGCACGGTTTCCCGGGCGAAATGGCGGCCGGGACCGTTGCCGCTTTCATGCAGGGCGCGCGGGTCCAGGTCACCGTCGTCAGCGCGGGTCCGTCGCCTGCGTGCCATCTCCCGCCTTCTCGCCTTCTCGCCTTCTCGCCTGCTCGTACGCCGGGATCCCGTTCCCGGCGGCGCACATCGCGGGAGGATAGCGCAGAGCTGCCCCGCCATGCGCGCGCCGTCGACAGGGTTTGTCGCATCTCACTTGTCGATATGAAAAGAGGCACCGTCCACGCCGGTGCGAAGCCAGACCGTGAAAGCAGACAGGCCGGCGTCGATGACGCCGGCCTGCTGCCTTCAGCATCTTTCGGGAGCCATCAGCCCGCCGAGACCGCCTTGCGGTGCGAGGGGGCGACGACGTTGGCGATGACTTCGCCGAAGGGGCCGGCATTGCGGGCGGGCCCGAGATCGTTCCCCGTCGTGCGCTTCAGAGGCAGCTTCGGGAAGACCAGCTCGGCGAAGCGGTAGCATTCCTCCAGGTGCGGGTAGCCGGAGAGGATGAAGCGGTCGATGCCGAGCGCCATATAGTCCTTCATCCGCTCCGCGACCTCGTCCGGATTGCCGACGAGCGCGGTGCCGGCGCCGCCGCGCACCAAGCCGACGCCGGCCCAGAGGTTCGGGCTCACCTCAAGCTTGTCGCGCCGGCCGCCGTGGAGTTCCGCCATGCGGCGCTGGCCGACGGAATCGAACCGCGAGAACGCCTTCTGCGCGGTCGCGATGGCTTCCTCGTCCACATGCGAGATCAGGTCCTCCGCGGCCTTCCACGCCTCGGCGGAGGTTTCGCGCACGATCACGTGCAGGCGGATGCCGAAGGAGAAGGTGCGCCCATGGGCCGCCGCGACCGCCTTGGCATTGGCGATCTTGCGTGCCACGGCCTCCGGCGGCTCGCCCCAGGTGAGATAGACGTCGATGTGCTCGGCCGCGGCCTTGTGGCCGGCCTCCGAGGAGCCGCCGAAATAGAGCGGCGGATAGGGCGACTGCACCGGCGGATAGAGCAGTTTGCCGCCCTCGATGGCGAGGTGCTTGCCCTTGAAGGTGACGTCGGCCTCTCCCGACAGCAGGCGCCGCCAGATGGTCAGGAACTCGCCCGTCGCCTCGTAGCGCTCGTCATGGTTCCAGAAGCAGCCGTCGCCTTTCAGCTCCAGCGGATCGCCGCCGGCCACGACATTGATCAGCAGCCGGCCATTCGAAAGCCGGTCGAGGGTGGCGGCCATCCGCGCCGCGAATGCCGGCTCCGTCAGGCCCGGCCGCACGGCGACGAGGAAACGCAGGCGCTGGGTCAGCGGCACCATCGCCGAGGCGATCACCCAGGAGTCCTCGCACGACCTTCCGGTCGGCAGGAGCACGCCATAATAGCCGAGTTCGTCGGCCGCGCGCGCGACCTGGCTGAGATAACCGAGCGTGACGTGGCGCGCACCGATGTCGCTGCCGAGATAGCGGCCGTCGCCGTGGGTCGGCAGGAACCAGAGCACGTCCGTTTCGGTAGCGGGCGGCGGAAGATCGAGATCGCTTCGGAAGTCGGTGGTCATGGTCGATGTGTTCCATTCGAGAGTGGTCGGCGGAGTGCGTTGCGCCGCCTCCTGCCGGGAAGCGCGACCGCCGACGCGGACGCCTCGAGCGCCCGCATCGGCGTGGCCGCGCCGGAACTGCCCCCGCGCCGGCCAATGACGGCGCGCGGAAAGAGCGGTCTCAGATCGCCCCGTGGCGGGGCGGGTTGACGTCGTTCAGCCAGTAATTGCCGACGACGCGATATTTCCAGCGCACGGGATCGTGCACGGTGTGGGTGCGGGCATTGCGCCAGTAGCGGTCGAGCCCATGCTCGGCGAGCGTCGAATGGGCGCCGCCGAGTTCGATCAGGCGGCTCGAGATATCGAGCGCGGCGTCGTTGGCGGCGATCTTGGCCTCGGCGACAGCAATCGAGGCGGCCGCCACCGTGCCGGGCGTGGGGTCGGACCGCGCTTCTTCGATGAAGCGGGCGGACCGCGCGATCAGCGCTTCCGCGGCATCGAGCGCGATCTTCGCGGCGCCGATCTCCGCGATGATGTGCGGGTCCTCGTAGCCGTGATCGAGCCCGCTTTCCTTCCATGGCCGGGTGTAGGCGCGCACGAACCGCACCGCTTCCTCGAACGCGCCGCGGGCGATGCCGAAATCGATGGCGGCATGCATGATCTGGGCGAACGGACCCATCGAGGTCGGGCGCTCGAACACCGCCGCGATGGAGACGAGGGCGAACGGATCGACCTCGGCATTCTCGAACACCGTGCTGCCGGAGCCGGTGGTGCGCTGGCCGAAGCCGGACCAGTCGTCGATCAGCGTCAGGCCGGGGGTGTCGCGCGGCAGCAGGGCGATCGTGCTGCGCCCGTCGTCGGCATTGGCGACGACGGCGATCCAGTGGGCGAACAGGGCGCCGGTGGAATAGAACTTGCGGCCATCGACGCGATAGCGGTCTCCGACGCGGGTGATGCGGGTGGCGTGGTCCTGCGCCGTCCTGGTGCCGCGTTCGGACAGGGCGTTGCCGATGCGTTCGCCGGAGAGGATGCGGTCGTAGAAGAAGCGCTTCTGCGCCTCGGTGCCTTCCAGCCGCAGGGCCTCGAGGATGAAGAAGTGGTTCTGCGGGATCTGCCCGATGGAGCCGTCCGCCGCCGCGAGAATGGCGATGACCTCGGCGACCGTGCCGGCACTCGCCTCCACGCCGCCGTAGGCCTTCGGCACGGAGATGGCGAACAGGCCTGCGTCCGAGATCAGCTCCAGTTCCTCATAGGGAAGCTGGCGCTCGCGGTCGCGCAGCGCGGCGTCGCGGGCGATCGTCGCGGCGACCTCATGGGCGACGGCGATCGCCTCCGCCTCCGACGCGATCCGCCGGGCTGGACGGACCCGGGCAGGCGGGACGCGGAAGGATGCCGGTACGCCCTCGGGCTGGCCATCGGCTTCGAAGCCGACGGCGTTGTCGAGGGGGGGAGACTTGGCCAGGGAGAGAGGCATCGTGCGAGTTCCGCTTGTGAAGTCGGGGAAGGAGGCGGCGCCCCGCGCCGCCGGGCCGTTCGGCCGCCGGTCAGTTCCAGGCGTGGCGCGGCGGCACCACGCCGTTCAGCACCCAGTTGCCGATGTGGAAATATTTCCAGCGCACCGGGTCGTGCAGCGTGTGCGTGCGGGCGTTGCGCCAGTGACGGTCGAGGTTGAACTGGCCGAGCGTGGACCGGGTGCCGGCGAGTTCGTGCAGCTTGTTGGAGGCGAGGATCGCGATGTCGGTGGTCAGCACCTTGGCTTCCGCGACACGGGTCGAAACCTCGGCGACCGCATCTTCGGTCGGGGCCTCGTAGATGGTGTCGATGGCCTCGCCGGCCCGTTTCAGCAGCGCCTCGGCGGCGTGCAGCCGGGTCTTGAGGTCGCCGATCTGGGCGATGGTGAACACGTCTTCCGACGCCTGCTCCTTGCCGGAATCGATCCAGGGCCGGGACCGCTCGCGCACGAAGCGGATGGTGTCGTCGATGGCGGCGCGGGCGATGCCGACGTCGACCGCCGCCTGGATGATCTGGGAGACGGCCCCGTTCGACGACGGTGACGTACCGCCGAGATAGGCGGGGATCACGCCCTCCGGCCCGACGCGCACGCCTTCGATCTCGACATTGCCGCTGGCGGTGGTTCGCTGGCCGAACCCGGACCAGGTGTCGATGATCTTCAGGCCCGGCGTATCGCGCGGCACGATGGCGAGCACCACGTTGCCGTCGGCGTCGACGGCGCCGATGTGGATGTAGTGCGCGAACAGTGCGCCGGTCGCGTAGAACTTGCGGCCGTTCACCGCGAAGTCGCCTTCGCCGGTCGGGCGCAACGTGGTCTCGAACGCCCCGACATGGCGGCTGTTCGCTTCGGAGAAGGCGTTGCCGAGCCGGTAGCCCTGCAGCACGCGGCCGAACCAGAGCCGCTTCTGCGCCTCGGAGGCTGTGACGCGGATCGCGTCCAGCGCGGCGAGGTGGTTCTGGGGAATCTGGCCGATGGAAGGATCGGCCGCCGAGATGGTCGCGATGACCTCGGCAAGGGTCGCGAATGAGACCTGGGCGCCGCCATATGCCCGCGGCACCGTGATGCCCCAGAGCCCGCTGGCGGAGAAACGATCGAGTTCGGCGGCCGGAAGGCGGCGCTCGCGATCGCGCTCGGCCGCGCCCGCGGCGAATTCGGCGGCAAGCACGCGCGCCACGGCAATCGCCTCGGCATCCGTCGTGATGCAATGGGCGTCCGGCGAACGGTTGAAGGCCGGCGGTTCGTCGGTGAAAGGCGCGGCGATGACGGGAGCGCTCTGGGAGGTGCTCATGGGTAGCCTTCGGAATGCCTGTGGCGGCGGGGATGCGCGGCCGGGTTCTGCCCTGCCCGGCATCGCCCGCTGGGGAGATCGCGATGGAGTCTGCCCGAATATCCAGTTCGTCGATAGAAATAATATTCTTAAATCCCGCCGACGGTGAGGCGCAGCTTCTTTCCGGCGAAGGCGGAAGCGCTGCCGCCGTCCGGCCGGTGAAGACGGCTTTGCCGGGTGCGGCCGCCGCGCGTAGAGTGCGGGACGAAGCGGGGTTGCGGGTGGTGCCGATGCGGAGCGAGGGCCGCCGGACAGCGCGTGCGCCGCGAACCCATCCCCCGTTCCGGAGCTGCCGTGCCATGTCCGTTCCCGTCCCGCCGCACCGGCCGCAGGCTGTGCCCCAAGACAGTGAGGCGTTTCTGGCGCAGCTTCGGGCGACCGTCGGCGCCGCCCATGTGCTGACGCGGGACAGCGAGACCCGGCGCTATCGCTTCGGCTTCCGCTTCGGCAGCGGGCCGGTCGTGGCCGTCGTGAGGCCGGCGAGCCTCGTCGAACTGTGGCGGGTGGCGGAGGCGTGCGTCGCCTCCGGCCGGATCGTCATCATGCAGGCGGCGAATACCGGACTCACCGGCGGTTCCACGCCCGATGGCGACGACTATGACCGCGAGGTGGTGCTGATCAACACGCTGCGCATGAAGCGCGTGCAGCTGATCAGTGGCGGCACGCAGGTGGTCTGCTTCCCTGGTGCCACCCTCGACCTTCTGGAAAAGACGCTCGCGCCGCTCGGGCGCGAACCGCATTCGGTGATCGGGTCGTCATGCCTCGGCGCCACCGTGTTCGGCGGCATCAGCAACAATTCCGGTGGGTCGCTGGTCAATCGCGGCCCGGCCTATACCGAACTCGCCCTGTTCGGGCAGGTCGGGGCGGACGGCGTGCTGCGCCTCGTCAATCATCTCGGCATCGAACTCGGCGACGATCCGGTCGGGATGCTGTCCCGCCTCGATGCCGGCTCCTACGGAGAAGCCGACATCCAGCCCGGCGGCGTCGCCTCGGACCCGGATTATGCGCGGCACGTCCGCGACATCGAGGCCGATACGCCCGCGCGCTTCAATGCCGATCCCCGCCGGCTTCACGAGGCTTCGGGCTCTGCCGGCCGGCTGGTGCTGTTCGCCGTGCGTCTCGATACCTTCCCGAAGGAGCCTGGGCAGCAGGTCTTCTATATCGGCACCAACCTGCCGTCCGATCTGACCGCGATCCGCCGGCACATCCTGTCCTCGTTCGAGACGCTGCCGATCTCCGGGGAATACATGCACCGGGAGGCGTTCGACATCGCGGAGGTCTACGGCAAGGACACGTTCCTCACGATCCGCATGCTCGGCACCCGCCACCTGCCGGCCTTCTTCACGGCGAAAAGCCGTTTCGATGCGCTGGCGGAAAGGATCGGCTTCCTGCCGCGGCACCTCAGCGACCGGCTGCTTCAGGCGGCGAGCCGGCTGTTTCCGAACCACCTTCCGCCGCGCATGAAGGAATACCGCGACCGCTTCGAGCATCACCTGCTGCTCAAGGTCCCGGCCCGGGGTGTCGACGAGGCCCGGCAGTTCCTCGACGGCTTCTTCGAGGGGCGGGAAGGGGCCTATTTCGCCTGCACGGAGGATGAAGGCCAGAAGGCCTTCCTGCACCGCTTCGCCGCCGCCGGTGCGGCCGTGCGCTACAACGCCATCCACGAGAGCAAGGTCGGCGGCATCGTCGCGCTCGACATCGCGCTGCGCCGCAACGATCCGGACTGGTTCGAGACACTGCCGGACGCGCTTTCCGCGAAGCTCGAGAAGAAGCTCTATTACGGCCACTTTCTGTGCCACGTGCTTCACCAGGATTACATCGCAAGCAAGGGCGTGGATCCGGTTGCTGTGGAGCACGAGATGTGGGCGCTGCTCGACGCGCGCGGCGCCGAATATCCGGCCGAGCACAATGTCGGCCACCTCTACAAGGCCAAGGAAACCCTGACGTCGTTCTACCGGCGGCTCGATCCCTGCAACTGCCTCAATCCCGGCCTCGGCGGCACGCCGAAATGCGTCGGGTGGGGAGAGAGCGACGCCGGGGAGGCCGCCGCGCAATAGCGCGGTGGCTCAGGTGCGCAGGCGGTAGCCGGTGCGGAACATCCACGTGATGATCGCGACGCAGACGACGAGGAAGGCGAGCGTCATGCCGAAGCTGATTCCGATCGAGACGTCGGACGTGCCGTAGAAGGCCCACCTGAAGCCGCTGACGAGGTAGACCACCGGATTGAACAGCGACACCGTGCGCCACACCGGGGGCAGCATGTCGATTGAATAGAACGTGCCGCCGAGGAAGGTGAGCGGCGTGATCACGAGGATCGGCACGATCTGCAGCTTCTCGAAGCCGTCCGCCCAGATGCCGAGGATGAAGCCGAACAGACAGAACGCGGCGGCCGTGAGCACCAGGAAGGCCGCGGCCCAGATGGGATGCGCGATCTCGAACGACACGAACAGCCGGGCTGTCGCGAGGATGATCAGGCCGAGCAGGATGGACTTCGTCGTCGCCGCGCCGACATAGCCGAGCAGGATCTCCACGACGGAGACGGGCGCAGACAGCACTTCGTAGATCGTGCCGGTGAAGCGCGGCAGATAGATGCCGAACGAGGCGTTCGAAATGCTCTCGGTCAGCAGGGCCAGCATGATGAGGCCGGGAATGATGAAGGCGCCGTAGGGGATGCCGTCCACGGTGGCGATGCGCCCGCCGATCGCCGAGCCGAACACCACGAAATAGAGCGATGTGGAGATCACCGGCGAGGCGATGCTCTGAAACAGCGTGCGCAGCGTCCGGCCCAGTTCCGAGACATAGATGGCGCGAATGGCATGGAAGTTCATGGCCGCTGTCCCAGAAGGTCGATGAAGATGTCTTCGAGCGACGACCGAGAGACGTCGATCGTCCGGAAGTCGATGCCGGCGGCGGCGAAACGCTTCACGAGGGCGGCGGCGCCGTCCTCGCCGTCGGCCTGCTCGCCGCTGATGGTGAAGCTCGCCGTCAGGCCGTCCTCGGACAGCGACGGCTGCCACGTCTCGAACCCGGCGGGCAGGGCGGCGAGCGGCTGCTTCAGCCCGATGGTGACCCCCGTGCGGCCGAGCCGCTGCATCAGGCGGGCCTTTTCCTCCACCAGGATGATCTCGCCACCGTTGATGACGCCGATGCGGTCGGCCATCTCCTCGGCTTCCTCGATATAGTGCGTCGTCAGGATGATGGTGACGCCACGCTCGCGCAGCCGGCCGACCATCGCCCACATGTCGCGCCTGAGCTCGACGTCGACACCGGCGGTCGGCTCGTCCAGGAACAGGATCTGCGGCTCGTGGGCGAGCGCCTTCGCGATCAGCACCCGACGCTTCATGCCGCCGGAAAGCGTGGCGATCTTGGCGTCCTTCTTTTCCCAGAGCGACAGTTCGCGCAGCACCTGTTCGAGATAGGCGGGGTTCGGCGCCTTGCCGAACAGGCCGCGGCTGAACGACAGCGTCGCCCACACCGTCTCGAACATCGCGGTGGCGAGTTCTTGCGGCACCAGGCCGATCTTGGCCCGCGCCGCCCGGTAGTCCGCGGCGATGTCGTGGCCGTCGGCGATCACCGTGCCCGCGGTTGGCCGCACCAGACCGCACACGATACCGATCAGGGTGGTCTTGCCCGCGCCGTTCGGTCCGAGCAGCGCAAAGATCTCACCCTTCCGGATATCGAGATCGATCGGCTTCAGCGCTCGGTAGCCGTTGTCGTAGACTTTCTCGACGCCGGAAACAGTGAGGATCGACTCCACGCGGCAACCTCGTTCGCGGATGACGGCCTTCGTTCGCCGCTCTCGCCGCAGCCAGCCCCTCGCGCGCGTGTCGGCGCCCGCGACGGGATTGATTTTTCCGGGAAGCGCCTTCCGATCGGACGGACGAGCCGATCGACAGGATTTCGCTCCAGATTCGGGAACGTGAGCATATTCCTCCCGTCCGGACCCTTCGATCCGGTCGGAATATGCGCCATGACGGGTTCCATTTGGGCGTGAAGTGAGCGGAACGCAAGGCGCCGCCATGTGCGGTCGCCACAAAAATGCCTCATGCCAAGCCGGGCGTACGGCGCTGGGCGAAGCGGATCCGCCCGGCTGACGCCGGTCCGTCCCGCTCGGGCCGCTCTCACGGCGACAGGGCGGACCGCGCCGCGCTGTTTGCGTGCACGGAGACTGCGAAGATGGCCGGCGGCGCGTCCGTCAGGCGGCGCGGATCGGGATGCGGCTGTCGAGCGTGCAGAGTTCCTCGCCCGAGAAGGCGCGGGAGCGCGTCAGGAACCGCTTCTCGGTTCCGTTCTCGAGCGAGAACATGCCGCCGCGCCCGGGAACGACGTCGATCAACAGCTGGGTATGCCGCCAGGCTTCGAACTGCGAGGCGCTGATATAGACCGGCACGCCGCCGACCTCGCCGAGCTTCACGTCGCGATCGCCGACGATGAAGTCGCTCTGCGGGTAGCACATCGGCGAAGAGCCGTCGCAGCAGCCGCCGGACTGGTGGAACAGGATCGGCCCGTACTTCGCCTTGAGTTCACCGATGAGTTCCAGCGCCGCATCCGTGGCGAGCACACGCGGAGGGGTCTCGGCAGCGTCGCCGGTGGCCTCGTTCGGTTGGTCGGTCATGGCGTCCTCCCGCTGTTGTCGTTGGCGTCGCCTCTTTCTTTGGGCGACGCGTCTGGGTCGACGTCTTTCAGGTCGACCTGGCATGCCGCCTTCAGCCGGCACACGACCATCATACACCCGGACATCTGCGGAGGCAGCAAGCACGAGGCCGGCGGTTCCCCGCGGACCGATGGCCCGCGGGGAGGAAGATAGACGTGACCCGCGTCGATGCCGGCCGGGCGTGTCAGGCGGCCGTCAGGCCGCCATGTCGAGCACGATGCGGCCGTCGATCTTGCCGGCGTGCATCCGGGCGAAAACGTCGTTGATGTCCTCCAGTCGTGCGGTGGCGACCGTCGCCCGCACCTTGCCGGCGCCGGCGAAGTCGAGCGCCTCCTGAAGGTCGAGCCGGGTGCCGACGATGGATCCGCGCACGGTGATGCCGTTCAGCACCATGTCGAAGATCGGCAGCGGGAAGGATCCGGGCGGCAGGCCGTTCAGCGAGACCGTGCCGCCACGGCGCACCATGCCGAGCGCCTGTTCGAACGCCTTCGGCGAGACCGCGGTGACGAGAACGCCGTGGGCGCCGCCGATTTCCTTCTTGAGGAACGCGGCCGGGTCGGTCTCGGCCGCATTGACCGTGATAGCCGCGCCGAGTCGGCTGGCGAGCGCCAGCTTGTCGTTGGAAATGTCGACGGCGGCCACGTTAAGGCCCATCGCGCGGGCATATTGCACGGCCATGTGTCCGAGCCCGCCGATGCCGGAGATCACCACCCAGTCGCCGGGCTTGGTGTCCGTCACCTTGAGGCCCTTGTAGACGGTGACGCCGGCGCACAGCACCGGGGCGATCTCGACGAAATCGGCATTGGCCGGAAGGTGGCCGACGAAGTTCGGATCGGCGATCACATAGTCCGCGAAGCCGCCGTTCACGGAATAGCCGGTGTTCTGCTGCTCCTCGCACAGGGTTTCCCAGCCGCCGAGGCAGTGGGTACAATGTCCGCAGGCGGTGTAGAGCCAGGGCACGCCGACGCGGTCGCCTTCCTTGACGTGCTTCACCCCCGCGCCGACGGCGGAGACGTAGCCGACGCCCTCGTGGCCGGGAATGAAGGGCGGGTTCGGCTTGACCGGCCAGTCGCCTTCGGCGGCGTGAAGATCGGTGTGGCAGACGCCGGAGGCATGGATGCGGACCTGGATCTGTCCGGCACCCGGCTCCGGAACCGCGACTTCCTCGATTGCGAGCGGCTGGCCGAACGCGCGGACGACGGCGGCCTTCATCGTTTTTGCCATGGCGCTATCTCCTTCTGTGGGAAAGGGGCAGGGACCGCAGCATTTCCGCTCGACGCCCGATCAGCCTTGATCTTGCGCAGGATTTGATCGCTTCAATCGAAATTTATCTCATATATCGTCGTCAATATCAGAAATAATTGCAGTACGACGTCAGGTATGTCTGCGGCGCCGTCTGTTATTTTCAGAGGTGTTCGGCAGGCCGGGAGCTGATCCCGGCCTGCCGACGCTGTCGCGTGAAGATCGCTATCCTGAGCGATCTCAGAAGAAGCCGAGCTTCTTCGGGCTGTAGCTGACCAGAAGGTTCTTGGTCTGCTGGTAGTGGTCGAGCATCATCTTGTGGGTCTCGCGGCCGATGCCCGACTGCTTGTAGCCGCCGAACGCCGCGTGGGCCGGGTAGGCGTGGTAGCAGTTGGTCCACACGCGACCGGCCTGGATGGCACGGCCGAAGCGGTACGCCCGGGTTCCGTCACGCGTCCAGATGCCCGCGCCGAGGCCGTAGAGCGTGTCGTTGGCGATGCTGAGGGCTTCCTCGTCGGTCTTGAAGGTGGTGACCGATACGACGGGGCCGAAAATCTCCTCCTGGAAGATCCGCATCTTGTTGTGGCCCTTGAACACGGTCGGCTTCACGTAGTAGCCGCCGGCAAGGTCGCCGCCGAGTTCGTTGCGGCCGCCGCCGATCAGCACCTCGGCGCCTTCCTGCTTGCCGATGTCCATGTAGGACAGGATCTTCTCGAGCTGCTCGGAGGAGGCCTGGGCGCCGATCATGGTGCTCGGATCGAGCGGATCGCCCTGCACGATCGCCTCGACGCGCTTCAGCGCGCGCTCCATGAAGCGGTCGTAGATGCTCTCGTGGATCAGCGCGCGGCTGGGGCAGGTGCAGACCTCGCCCTGGTTCAGCGCGAACATGACGAAACCTTCGATGGCCTTGTCGAAGAAGTCGTCATCCTCGGCCGCGACGTCCGAGAAGAAGATGTTCGGCGACTTGCCGCCCAGCTCCAGCGTGACCGGAATGAGGTTCTGGCTGGCATACTGCATGATCAGCCGGCCCGTCGTCGTCTCGCCGGTGAAGGCGATCTTGGCGATGCGGGGGCTGGAGGCGAGCGGCTTGCCGGCTTCGAGGCCGAAGCCGTTGACGACGTTGAGGACGCCCGGCGGCAGCAGGTGACCGACGAGCTCCATCAGCACGAGGATGGAGGCCGGGGTCTGCTCGGCCGGCTTCAGCACCACGCAGTTGCCGGCGGCGAGCGCCGGGGCGAGCTTCCAGACCGCCATGAGGATCGGGAAGTTCCACGGAATGATCTGACCGACCACGCCGAGCGGCTCATGGAAATGATAGGCGACGGTGTCGTGGTCGACTTCCGAAAGCGCGCCTTCCTGCGCGCGGATCGCGCCGGCGAAATAGCGGAAGTGGTCGACGGCGAGGGGAAGGTCGGCGGCGGTGGTCTCGCGGATCGGCTTGCCGTTGTCCCAGGTCTCGGCGGTGGCGAGAAGGGTCAGGTTTTCCTCGATGATGTCCGCGATCTTGTTGAGGATCAGCGCTCGCTCGGCCGGGCTGGTGCGGCCCCAGGCATCCTTCGCCGCGTGCGCCGCGTCGAGGGCGGCTTCGATGTCGCGTTCGTCGGAGCGGGCGATCTCGCACAGAAGCTTGCCGTTGACCGGCGAGGTGTTCTCGAAATAGCGCCCGCCGACGGGCTCCTTCCACTCACCGCCGATATAGTTGCCGTAGCGCGGCTTGAAGGGCGTGGCGGTCGTGCGGGAGATCTCGGGTTTGTTCATGGCTTCCTCCTGACATCGCGCCGTAAACCGGCGTCGTGATGGGAAGATGGGCCGGAACGGTTCCGTCGTCAGCGGGTACACGGCAAATTGCGCGGTGCGACTGTCTCAGAGTTGCGACAGTCGGCGCCCGTGCCCCGCGCGCCAGCGCCGCCAATGTGCCGACCGGTGAGACAGCCGGAACCGGTGTCATACCCCGCGTCCCTGCGCTCATCAGGCAGGCCGGATAGGATGCGTGCTTCCTCAATCGCGTGTCAGCCGGTATAAGCGCTGACGGCTGATCGGGTACACGCGATATCGGGGCTAGCGTGACGATTTCTACAGAGATGAAAAATTCGGACTGGGCGGGCAATAGTCCTCAAGATGATGACACGAGCGGCAGACCCATCGTCGTCGACTTGGATGGGACACTGGTTCGCAGTGATCTTCTGATCGAATCGTTTCTTGCCCTTCTAGGCGCCCAGCCTTTCAAGGCTCTGGCAGCGTTGAAGACGTTGCGACAGGGCAAGGCGAACTTCAAAAGCCGGCTCGCAGACGAAGCGGTGGTGGAAATCGAGACCCTGCCGTTCAACGAGGACGTGCTCGTCTTCCTGAAGGCGGAACACGCCAGGGGGCGGCCGATCTACATCGCGTCCGCGTCCGACCGGCGTTATGTCGAGGCACTTGCCGGCCATCTCGGCTTTTTCACCGGCGTGTTCGGATCGGAGAACGGCCTCAACCTTGCCGGCGAGGTGAAGGCGCAGCGGCTCTGCGAAGCATTCGGCGAGAAGGGCTTCGATTATATCGGCGATGCCGCAATCGACGAGGCCGTCTGGCGCCGCGCGCACAGCGTCTACATCGCCAACGCGGATCCGAGGCATCTTGCCGAGGTGCGCGCGTGGGCACCGGAGGCGAGCGCGCTGGGAATGCGCAAGAGCCACTGGCACGAATATGTGCGTGCCATCCGCGTCCATCAGTGGCTGAAGAACCTGCTGGTCTTCGTGCCGGCGCTCGCCGCGCACGAGCTCGGCCCGGGGCTCGGGGCCTGCATCCTGGCCTTTCTGAGCTTCAGCCTCTGCGCCTCCAGCGTCTATATCCTCAACGACCTTCTGGACCTGCGCAACGACCGCGCCCATGCGCGCAAGAAAGAGCGCCCGTTCGCGGCGGGGCGCATCCCCCTGCTGCGCGGGGCGCTGCTGTTCCCGGTCCTGCTCGGCCTTTCCTTCCTGATCGCGCTGTTCCTGCCCTGGAAGTTCCTCGGCGTTCTCGCCGCATATTATGCGCTCACCTGCGCGTACTCGTTCACGCTGAAGCGCAAGATGCTCGTCGACGTGGTGGCCCTGGCATGCCTTTACGGCACCAGACTCTGGGCGGGCGCGGCGGCGGTGGGGCTGGCGATCTCACCCTGGCTGATGGCATTCGCCATCTTCATCTTCCTGTGCCTCGCTCTGGTGAAGCGCTGCTCCGAACTGATCGACCGGATGAGCAAGGGCCGAGGCGACCCTGTCGGCAGGGGGTATCGGCTCAGCGACTTGCCCGCCCTGCAGAGCATGGCAGCCGCTGCAGGCTATGTGTCGGTCCTTGTTCTGGCGCTCTATTTCAACAGCGATGTCGTCGTTCCGCTCTACGCTCATCCGAACTGGCTCTGGGTGATCTGCGTGCTCCTTCTATTCTGGATCAGCCGCGTGCTGCTGTTGACCCATCGTGGAGAGATGCACGACGATCCTGTCGTGTTCGCTGCAACGGATCGTATCAGCCAGATGACGGCGGTCGCATGCGGGCTCGTTATCTTCGTCAGCCAGTAAGGGCCGACGGTCGCCGCCACGCTGATGTGAGTTCGCCGAGGGCGAGAAGGATTTTTCTAGATGATAAATGGTCTCGCGATACTCGTCGCGATCTGCGCAAACGTTCTGTCGAGTCTTCTTCTCAAGAAAGTTGCGTTGCTGAGCCGTGATGGAGTCGAGGGTGTCATGAACGTCAAGTCGGCGCTCATGACGTTTTCGGCCCTCGCTCTTCTCGGGGTCACGTTTTCCGCCTATACGTATCTTTTGCGCTCCTGGCCGGTGAGCCTCACTTACGCACTGGTCACGTTCACCACACAGATATGTCTCGTCGTGTTCGGTGCGATTATCTTCGGCGAGAGACTTTCCATCACAATGGCGATCGGCCTGGCTTTTATCGGTCTGGGGCTTGCTTTCCTCCTGTCCGCAGGCCGGGCGTAACAACAACACGACCGCATCGAGAGCCCCCGAATTATGAGCAATAAGGCCGAGCTTATTTTCGTTGCGGTTTTGTCCGTTGTCGTCTTGGCCCTCGCCTTTTACTTGCCGGCGGTCAGGACGGGAGACGGTGGTTATTATTACGAGATGCTGAACAGTTTGGGGAGGAATCACTCCGTCGCGATAACGGAGGAGCTCCGCCAGATGGTTTCGGCCCGGATAGGATATCCGCTTGCGGATTTGGAGAGAAAAGGGCTCGATGGCCTCAACTATCCTATCCACTTCTTCGCCTATCCGCTGCTTTCTGTCCCGGCGTTCTATTTCACCAAATTACTGCATATCGATGATTTGAAGAGTTTTCAGATAACCAATGCCATCATCATCATAGCATTTCTAATCTATGTTCTCATCAGATGTAAAAGTGCCGCGCTGATAAGATGGGCCGTTGCGGCGTCTTTTTTGCTGTCGGTGGGGATGTTCTATTTTCAATGGACGCATCCGGAAATATTGACCGGAGCTTGCGTTCTGGCGGCCTCTCTCGCGTTTTACGAGAAGCGCTACCTGGAAGCAGCCCTGCTGTCCGCGGTCGGCAGCCTGCAGAATCCCTCCGCGATCTTTCTGGTCGCGATCTCTCTCGGGTTTTTTCTTCTGGAACTGGTGCTGGAATTCAAGAGGGACAGGCGGCTGTCCCTCTTCGCCCGGCTTCTTCCGGCTGTTCCGATCGGGCTTCTGGCCATCTCGCCCTATCTCTGGAGCCTGTGGAAGTTCGGCATCTTGAACCCCATCGTCGGCAGCGGAGCCATTGATTACGGGTTGATTTCCCTCGGCCGGCTCTACTCGACATATTTCGACTTGAATCAGGGGCTTGCCGTCGGCATGCCCTGGCTTGTCCTGGCCGTGCCCGCTGCTCTTGTCGGCCGTGTGGTCCGAACCGCGACGGCGAAGGATGCGCTCCTGAAGCGGGAAGACATCCTGATTCTGGCATCGGTCCTGATGTCGATCCCGACCCTTGCGCAGGTCAACTGGAACTCCGACAACAGCGTCTTCGCGCGCTATGCCTCCTGGATCGGCATGCCGATCGTGGTATGGACGGTGGTCTCCGTCTGCGCCCTGGAAGCGAGAACGAGGAGCCTCATCCTCATCGCGTCGCTCGTCATCCAGTCGGCGCTGGTCGTCGTCATGGGGGGAATGCTTAAAGAGCGTCATCCCCGCTACGTCGAGCTTCAACCCTGGATCCGGTCGATATGGGCGCGCTGGCCGGAACTGTACGATCCCGTGCCGGAAATATTCTATGAGCGCGTCGCCGGGCAGGAGGGCGCACCGTCCTTGCCGTTGGTCTATTCGCCGATTCCGGGTGTGATGACCAAGATCCTGACCCGGACAACCGATCTGCACGAGGTGTCCGCCCAGGTGTGTGGGTCGGGTGGCGTGCTTCGCAGTCTCGGCGACGAAACGCGCCTGAGTTTCTCTGCTGTTGAAGGCGGGCTTTTTTATATCAACGGGATCATGGTCTGCCGTTATGACGTTCCGACGGCGATACGCCTCGGCAACGTCACCAATCCCTATATGCTGACATCGGGCTGGAGTCGTCCGGAGGCCACCGGCGTCTGGAGCGACGCGGCGTCGGCCCGCATCGTGATACCCTTGGCGCAGGCGAGCCTTGGGAGCCTCGGGGTCCGGATCACGGGTTTTGCGTTCGTGACGGACCGCAATCCCAATCAAAGAATAAAGGTGAGCTCCGGGTCCGAGACGGTGGACGCGTGGACCTCGTCCCTGGGGCATGAAAGGTTCGACAGGGCGTTCCGTGTCAAAACGCAGCTCGTGAACGGCGTGCAGTCGGTCGTGCTGGATTTCGACCTGCCCGACTCTACCTCGCCGAAGCACGTCGGTGCTTCCGGAGACGAGCGGCAGCTCGGTATCTACATCGAGACGCTCGAACTGGCGCCCTGAAACGCCATCCTGCTCGCTCCGAGCCGGCCGATGCCGCCCGGCGGCCGGGCTATCTATCGGTCGAACGCAGCGAGCAGCCGGGCGGCATCAGCGGGGCGCCGGTCGCCCTCGAACGAGAGCGCCGCCTGCACGGCGGCCGCCGTCTCCGCGGGCAGGCCGGGAAGCGGGGGCGGGGCAAGGCCTGCCTGTCGCGCGGCCGTGGCCGTCTGGCGATTGAAGGGATGGCGGCCATTGACCATGAGGTGGATTAGGCATCCGAGGGCATAGACGTCGTCCCGCGGCGAGGGTGGGGCACCTTCGAGGCGCTCCGGGCTCGCGTAGGCCGGCGTGAGCGCATCGCGCCCGCCCGTGGCGTCGTCCTGGGTCGTCGACAGCGACGAACCGAAATCGAGAATCTTCAGCATGCCCGCCCCGGCGGTCAGCCACAGGTTGGCGGGCTTGAGATCGGCATGGGCGATGCCTTGGCCGTGGGCGTGCGCCATGCCGGAGAGGAGGCCGCGCACCGCCTGCCGCGCTGCCTCGCCGCCGGCAAAGCCCGGCTCTGCGGCAAGCGCGTCGGCCACCGTGCGCCCCTCGAGAAGCTCCATGCAGATGAAGGGATAATCGCCGTCCCGGTCGAAATCGTAGATCGCGATGATGTTCGGGTGCGCAAGCGCCCGGGTCAGGCGGGCCTCGGCCTCGAGCTGCGTGAGCGACGCCATCACCCGGGTCGCCTCATCGTTGAGAAGCTTGATCGCCACATAGGGCGCGGCCGCATCCACCTCGACCTTGCGCACGTCGACCGCGCGATAGACCGTGCCCATGCCGCCGTGCCCGAGTTCCTTCTCGATCAGGAACCGGTTGCGCAGGATGCGGCCGATGATCGGCGGCCGGCTGTCACGGGCGGGCACGTCCGGGATGGCGTCGGCGCTGGCGGCGTGGAGATCGGCGGTCTGGAGCTGGCGCTTCGACCGCGCTCTCTTGAAGCTCGCAAGGGCGTCGTCCAGCCCCGCATCCTCCGGCCTGTTCTGCTGGACCCTGCGCGCCCGCAGCGCCTTGAAGGGCTGGACGAGCGCATTCACCAGCGCATCGTCGACGCTGTCGCGCGCAGTCCTGCGGGTTTCGCCGGACGTGCCGTCGCCCGCACGGCCTTCGGCCGTTTCATTGCGGGCATCCGGATCGTCGCGGGTGTGCATGAGCGCGCCGTCGAAGGCGGCGGCGAGCGCGCGCGGCAGGCGATGGCGGTCCGCCGCGGCAGCGATCATTGCCGCGATCTCCGCCTCCGGCACGCCGAGGCTCGCTGTGTGCAACGCTTCCGCGATCTCGGCGAACGACTGCCGGCCCGATGCGAAGGCGCCGAACAGCGCGTCGATGCGCGCGTAAAGACCCGAGTTGCCGTCCATGGCCCGTGCCTGCTGTCTCCTCGCGGTCCGCGTGTTTCTTCGGGCCCGCATGTGTCCCGCGTCGCCCGGTCGCCGCGTTCGCGGTTCTCCTGCCCCTCAGAACAGCGGGTTGACCTCGAGGAACGTCATCTGCGCCTTCAAAATGGTCCCGCTCAGGGTGATTGTCACGGTGTTGATAAGGTCGGACCTTACAGGCGTGATGGAGTGCCAGGCCGCGGTGTCGATCGAGCGGAACAGCGCGATCGCCGCTACGAAGCGGGCGTCCGGCGGGATCATCTCCTTGAAGTGGACCTGCTTGTTGGGGGTGAGAAAGAATTCCTTCTTCGAGATGAAATCGGGCCCAAGCGCCTGCTCGTCGTTCGTCATCATCGACTGAAAGTCCGCCTGCAGGAACATCATGTCGGACTTCAGCACATAGACGCGCATCAGGACCGGCGAGGGCTCGCCCGTCGCGTTGGGATTGATCGTCCCATCCGCCGATATGTTGGCCAGCAGGGTCGTCTTCTTCAGGCCGGGAAACAGACCGCACCCGGCGACCATGCCCAGGCTTCCGAGAACGAATGCACGCCTGCCGAGTTTTCTTACTCGAGGTTGAGCCCCGCATACTGATTCGAGCTTTTCGGTCGAATATTCTGAGGTCATGGCGAAAGCATCTATATTTGAGGCTACATGGAGCGAGCAGATATCATCTATTCGAGAATTTCTCAATGCGTCTTATGCGTGTGTCGATGAATTACGGTGCTGGATGCACGCAAACATATTTGGATTCATTGGGGCAATTTTAGACGATTGCGCCTGTTCGGGGTCCGGTGTTATCGTCGCGCCAACGCCGCGTTATTGATAAGTCGGCAAAAACGGGGGTCGATCAGCGTTCTTCATCCTTCGTCGTTACTCCCACTTTTGGACGTATTGAGCGGTCGGAATAAGAATTCATGGTGTCCGTTGACCTGAAGGCGTTGGTGTTTCGCTTAGATGAAGCTTGCCGCGGTGCGCTGGAAAGCGCCGCCGGCTTCGCTCTGATGCGGACGCATTTCAACATCGAGATCGAGCACTGGCTGTCGAAGATCGCTGAGCGGAGCGACAGTGATTTCACGCTTGTCATGGGGCACTATGGCGTCGACCAGGGCAAGCTCCTTTCCGACCTTGCGCGCGCGCTGGATCGTCTGCGCACCGGCAACGCCCGGCCGCCCGGATTTTCCCCCAGCCTGATCGACCTCATCAAGCAGGCCTGGCTGGTGGTTTCGCTCGATTTCGGCGTCGGCCAGATCCGGTCCGGACATCTGTTGCTGGCCCTGCTGTCCGACGATGTCCTGTCCCGCTACGCCTACGACATCTCGCCCGAGTTCCGCCGAATCTCGGCCGATGCTCTGAAGCGCGACTTTGATAGCGCAACCTCCGGTTCGTCCGAGCGCAATGCGGCGGCTGCGATCGCCGCCCCGGGTGGCGACATGGCCGGCGGCGTGCTGCCGGGCGGCAAGGCGGGCGACGCGCTGGCGCAATATACCGTCGACCTGACAGAGGAGGCGCGCTCCGGCCGTATCGACCCGATCCTCGGCCGCGACGAGGAAATCCGCCAGATCATCGACATCCTGATCCGCCGTCGCCAGAACAACCCGATCCTGACCGGCGAGGCGGGTGTCGGCAAGACGGCGGTGGTCGAGGGTTTCGCCCTGCGAATCGCCTCCGGCGACGTGCCGCCCGTGCTGCGCGACGTGGTGCTGCGCACGCTCGATCTCGGCCTGCTGCAGGCCGGTGCCAGCATGAAGGGCGAGTTCGAGAGCCGTCTGCGGGCCGTGATCGACGGCGTGAAGGCGAGCCCCAAGCCGGTGATCCTGTTCATCGACGAGGCCCACACCCTGATCGGCGCCGGCGGCGCGGCGGGGCAGGGCGATGCGGCGAACCTGCTGAAGCCGGCGCTCGCGCGCGGCGAACTGCGCACCATCGCCGCCACCACGTGGGCCGAATACAAGAAATATTTCGAGAAGGACGCCGCGCTCACCCGCCGTTTCCAGGTCGTGAAGGTGGAGGAGCCGGCCGAGCCGGTCGCCGTCGCCATGATCCGGGGGCTGGTTGCGACGCTCGAGAAATACCACAAGGTGCGCATTCTCGACGAAGCCGTCCACGCCGCGGTCCGGCTGTCGGCGCGCTATATCCCGGCGCGGCAATTGCCGGACAAGGCGGTCTCGCTGCTCGACACCGCCTGCTCGCGCGTGGCCGTCAGCCAGACGACCGTGCCGGGCACCATCGATGACCGCCGCCGCCGGATCGAGCTGATCGACACCGAACTCGCGATCCTCGACCGCGAGGCCGTCACCGGTTCCCAGAACGACGAACGGCGCGAGGCGCTGCGCAGGGAGCACGAGACGCTCTCGGGCGAGCTTGCGGCGCTGACCGAGCGCTGGGAGAGCGAGAAGGCGATCGTCGAGCGGCTCGAGGCGCTGCGCGGGGAACTCGAGGCCGCCGCGCCGGGCGAGGACGCCGAAAGGCTGCGGGCCGATTTCGGCGCTGCCACCCTCGAATTGCAGGACCTGCAGGGCAAGCAGCCGTTGGTGTTTCCGCTGGTCGATGCCCAGGCGGTGGCCGAGGTGGTGCAGAACTGGACCGGCATTCCGGCCGGCCGGATGCAGAACGACGAGATCATGGGCGTTCTGGCGCTGCAGGCCGCGATGGAAAAGCGTGTGGTCGGCCAGTCCCACGCCATCGCGGCCGTGGCCCAGGCGATCCGCACGTCGCGGGCGCGCCTGACGGACCCGCGCAAGCCGCTCGGCGTGTTCCTGATGGTGGGTCCCTCGGGCGTCGGCAAGACGGAAACCGCCCTTACTGTCGCCGACCTCCTCTATGGCGGCGAGCAGAACCTCACCACGATCAACATGACGGAGTTCAAGGAGGAGCACAAAGTCAGCCTCCTGATGGGCAGCCCGCCGGGCTATGTCGGCTATGGCGAGGGCGGTGTGCTGACCGAGGCCGTCCGCCGGCGTCCCTATTCCGTGATCCTGCTCGACGAGATCGAGAAGGCGCATCCCGGCATCCAGGACGTGTTCTTCCAGGTGTTCGACAAGGGCCAGATGAAGGACGGCGAAGGCCGCGACATCGACTTCAAGAACACCATCATCATCATGACGTCGAACGCGGCGGCCGACCTGATCGTCAAGCTGTGCGCCGATCCGGACACCATGCCGGAACCGAGCGTGCTGGCGACGGCGCTGCGGCCGGAACTGACCAAGTTCTTCAAGGACGCGTTCCTCGGCCGTGTGACGCTGGTGCCCTATCTGCCGTTGTCGGATGCCACCATCCGCTCGGTCGTGGAGCTCCAGCTCGGCCGCATCCGCAAGCGGGTGTTCGACGCCTACGAGGCCGCGTTCGAATACGATCCCGCGCTGGTGGAGACGATTGCGAGCCGCTGCACCGAAAGCGCGTCCGGCGCCCGCAATGTCGAGAACATCCTGTCGCGCACGCTTTTGCCGGAAATGTCGGCCCATGTGCTGGAAGCGCTGGCCGGCGGCGAGCGCATCACCCGGATCAAGGTCGGCGTCGGTGCAGGCGGCGATTTCGAGTACGCGGTGAACTGAATCGGGTTTCGCTCCGGCGTCGGCCGGGGCGGCGGCCTTGCGACGATCTGACGAGGGAGGCGGAAATGCCACCGGCGGCGAGACTGGGCGACAAAGTTCTGCAGGCGGCGCCGCATTGCCATGCGCCGATGCATCCCCCGGCACCGGTGCCGACGCCCGTTCCGCATCCGGCCATGCCGCTGACCATCATGAAGGGCTGCGCTACCGTCCTCATCGGTAACATGCCGGCGGCGCGGATGACCGATACCACGGTGCCCTGCGTGCTCGCGGGCTGCGTTCCCGGCGGCCCGGGGATGATCATGAAGGGCTCCGCGACCGTCATGATCGGCAACATGCCGGCGGCGCGGGTCGGCGACACCTCGATGCACTCCAGTTGCGTCGCGCCGATCCCCAGCCCCACGGGATCGATTCTGCCGCCGGGATGTCCCACGGTGATGATCGGCGGATAGAGGGGATATGCGGCGCGCCCATTTCGAGCATCTGCGCCCCGTCTGTCCGGCTTGCCGGATGCGGCAGGTCGATTCGCCGCTTTCCCTCGGCGGCGAGGTCGTCGAGACCGATGGCCGGATCTCCGCCGGCGAACTGCGCTGCAGCGAGCCGGGCTGCGGCCGCAGCTTTCCGCTCATTGCCGGGGTACCCATTCTGGTGCCGGAGCCGGATGCCTGGATCGCGGCGAACGCGCACCTCATCCTGATGCGGGAAGACCTGCACTGGTCGGCGCTGGATCGCATCGCCGCGGCCTCCGGACCGGACGCCGGCGTCAGCATCGTGCGTCAGCAGCAGGCGAGCTATGCCTTCGATCACTATGGCGACCTGACCGCGTCAGCGGACGACGCGGACGGTTTCCCCCCCGAGGAAACCGGTGTGCGCGCCTGTCTCGGCGCCGCTCTCGACCGGCTGCCGGCATTCTCCGGGCCCGCGCTCGATATCGGCTGCGCCGTCGGACGGACCAGTTTCGACCTCGCGGCTGCGAGTGACGACGGACTCGTGCTCGGCATCGACGTGAACTGGCCCCTGCTCGCGATCGCCCGTCATGTGATTGACAGTGGCAGGGTGCATTATCCCCATCGGCTGGTGGGGATGCGTTATGAACTGCATGATTTTCCTGTGATGTTTCCGGGCGAAGAGCGGGTCGATTTCTGGATCGCCGATGCGTTGGCGCTGCCGTTCGCAAGCGACAGCTTCGCGGTGGTAACCGCTTTCAACGTGCTGGATTGCGTGCCGGATCCGGCACGGATGCTGGCCGAGGCCAGCCGGGTTTCGCAGGCGGAAGGCGGGGTCGCCATTTCCACGCCGTTCGACTGGGCTTCTCACGCGACGCCGCCGCAATCGTGGCTTGACGGACCTGCGGCGCTCGACGCCCTCGTCGAGGCGCTCAACCAGACGGCGGCCCGCGAGGGCCGCAAGGTGCTGAATCCGTCGGCGCCCGGCGTCGATATCGACTGGACGGTCCGCCTCCACGACAGGGCCACGATGAGCTACCGCACGCGGCTTGTGACCTTCAAGCCACATTAAAAAAGTTTCACTGGATCTATGGCCGAACAGAGATCAAAAACACGGAAATAAGGCGCCTCTGAAATCTCAGAGGAAACGCAAGCGTTTCTGTACGAACAGGTGGATCATGGCTGTTTATCTCAACTACGATGGTATCCCGGGCGAAGCCACCCAGCAGGATCACAAGAAGTGGATCGACGTTTTGTCGATGTCCTGGGGTGTGGGACGCGGTATCGCCACCGTCTCGGGCTCGGCCAACAATCGTGAAGCGTCCGAGCCCTCGGTCAGCGAAGTGTCGATCGTGAAGATGTTCGACGCCGCGTCGCCGAAGCTTTTCACCGAGGCCTGCACCGGCAACACCGGCAAGACCGTGAAGATCGATCTGGTCACCACCGGCAGCCCGGGCGTGACCTATGCGACCTACACGCTGACCAACGCGCTGATCTCGTCCTATTCCGTGTCGTCGAGCGGCGACCGCCCGACGGAGTCGGTCTCGATCAGCTTCACCAAGCTCGAGTTCAAGTTCACCCCCTACGACGACAAGAACAAGGCCGGCTCGCCCGTCACTGTGTCCTACGACATGGCGACGACGAAGAGCTCGTAACGGGCCCGCACGTCCGCTGGCGATAACTGAACTGGGGTAGAGGGTACCGAGATGGCTACAAGCGCTGCGGCCCTGAAGCAGCACCTCGATCGAGTGCAGACGAAGGCGACGAGCTTGAATTGGCAGGACCAGATGACGGTCCTGGCAACGCCGGAGCCGAGCCTGCAGACCGAGCTCGGGCCACTCACGACCAAACTCGAAAAGGCCAGCACGCTGCAATGTGCTGCCGCGATGGCTCTGGAATTCAAGGGTAATCCTCTGTACCAGAGCCAGTTGCGGACTGTTCGGGGTGACTTGAACGTTGCCACGATCAACAGCGGCAACGGTGGTGCCGAGTCGCTGTTCGCGCTTGGTCAGGCGATCACCGCGCTCTCGACGGCCGTGACGAACACCGGCAAGGCGGAACTTGAGAAGAAGCCGCCTCCCTCGCCGCTCGTCCTCGTGCTTGATGCGGTTCTGGCCCAGTCGCTGCTGGCCGTGCCTTATGCCGGCCCCTTTCTGTCGGCTGCGGCCCAGAACGCCGGCACCCTGCTCGGAGCCGCCGCCAGCACGGCCTTTCAGTCGATCGCAAACTACGCGATGACGGCGCCGACGTCGGACAAGAGCACGCTGGCGACCGTTCTCGGCGGAACGACCATCACGTCGGACGTCGGGTCCGGGATGGTGAGCGGCGTCGCCAAAGGCCTGTCCAGCGGACTGAGCAAGAACGTTCCGCAGGTCGGCGGCTACAACGGCGCGGTCAGCTTCTTCTACGGCATGTGGCAGAAGCGGCAGGAGCGCATCAAGAACGAGGATATCGACAAGATCGTCGCGAACGGAGGCCTCGACCAGGTGGTCTCCGTTGTGAAGATCATGAATACACAGACGCAGAACCAGGTTGCGACCAACAAGATCTATGACCGCCTGTTTTCGTCTGTGAAGCCTGAGGTCGAAGAGAAGAAGCTTGAATCGCTTCTCAACAAGAAGTCCGATACGATCAAGGAATACTACCAGAAGGTCCCCGAGACGCTGGACGCGTACCGCAAGTATGTTCTGGCTTTGATGTATGCGTCGATCGTGGACTCCCTCAGGGACGAAATAACGGCACTTCAGAACGAAATCCAGCGGCTGGCGTTGGCGAAAAAAGTATCGGCTCCGGTGTTCGCGACCAGTGGGCACGAAATGGCGGCCGTGCTGGTGATGGGATACTACTTCTACCGTTATATGAAGATGAATCCCACTCATAGTGGTCCGCTGACGGCCATCATGACGAAGTACTACCCGAACTGGGTTGCTCCCACCGTCGGCACGACGCCGAGCACGCTGGCCACCATGATGCCAACGCTCAACGTCGAGTCGCAGACCATCGCGAAGACGTTCCAGAACACCCAGCAGTTCAAGAGCGTTATCGAAGCCCCGTCCTGGTACAACAGCAGCAGCCCTGTCATCTCCGAGGCGATTGAGACGGCGGGCTCGAGTGCGGCGAGGTATTTCGGGCTTCTGAAGAGTTCTCTTTCGAATACGCTGGCAAAGAATCTTCGTCGCGGCGAGGCCAATACGCCTGAAATCGGCGATATCGTGCGGTTGGTCGCCGTCTGTTCGCTGATCGTGAACGAGGTCCTTGCCGCCGTAGCCCGAAAGAAGTCGATTTCCTATCAGGATAGCTGGATCGACACGCTGGTGGACTTGAAGTTCGTCAACAAGTACTCGAAGTGGTTCGGTCAGATCAGCGAAGATAAGAAGAAGGAGGTGACGGGACACGGTTCGAACGTTGCATCCAACTTCCGGCTACGGTTCCCTGGGAGCCTTCCCAGCGACTCCGAGCGAACGATGGTCTACATGTTCGCAAGTATCGTTGTTCTGAACGTCGATCTGGGTAAGATTGTCACCGGGACACAGGATTGGTCCAAAGTTAAGGACAATCTGTATCAACTCATAGGCCTTATTAACAGCGCAGAGCTTTAATTGCCTATTGGTTTAGAATGATACGGGCGAATACCGCCCCAACCTGAGGAGCTAAAAGTGGCTGTTTATCTGAACTACGACGGCATTCCGGGCGAAGCCACCCAGCAGGACCACAAGAAGTGGATCGACGTGCTGTCGATGTCCTGGGGCGTCGGCCGCGGCATCGCCACCGTCTCCGGGTCGGCCAACAACCGCGAGGCGTCCGAGCCGTCGGTCAGCGAAGTGTCGATCGTGAAGATGTTCGACGCCGCGTCGCCGAAGCTGTTCACCGAGGCCTGCACCGGTAACACCGGCAAGACCGTGAAGATCGATCTCGTCACCACCGGCAGCCCGGGCGTGACCTATGCGACCTACACGCTGACCAACGCGCTGATCTCGTCCTATTCGGTGTCGTCGAGCGGCGACCGTCCGACGGAGTCGGTCTCGATCAGCTTCACCAAGCTCGAGTTCAAGTTCGTCCCCTACGACGACAAGAACAAGGCCGGCTCGCCGGTCACCGTGTCCTACGACATGGCCACCACCAAGAGCTCGTAAGTCTTTCGCCGTCGTGCCGGTGCGCGGATTGCCGCGCGCCGGCATTTTTTCGGGCCGGGTGGCCGTCTGGCTTCCTGGCCGTCCGATTTTCCCGGGGACGTGCTGCTTGATGGCCCATCGCCCGGGTGGAGGGATGGCCCCATGAACGCCACGGCAGCCCCTGTCCAGACCGGCCGGCTCATCACGCTCACCACGCCGCTCGGCGGCGACGTGCTGATCGGAATGGACGTGAAGGGGCGGGAAGCCCTGTCCGAGCTGTTCGAGTACGAGGTCGACATGGCCTCGACGAACACAGGCATCACCGCCGACCAGTTGATCGGCAAGGCCGTGACGGTAAGCATCGCGCGACCGGGAAGCGACGCGCGCGCCATCAACGGGATCGTCACCTACTTCGCGGCCGGCGACCAGATGGTCAACGGCATGCGGCGCTATCGCGTGGTGCTGCGCCCGAAGCTGTGGCTGCTGACCCGCACCGCCGATTGCCGCATCTTCCAGAACCAGTCCGTCGTGCAGATCGCCGACACGCTGCTGTCCGACGGCGGCGTCACCGACTACAAGAAGGTCGGGCTCTCCGGCACGCACCCGACCCGCGATTATTGCGTCCAGTATCGCGAGACCGACTACGAGTTCCTCGTGCGCATCCTCGCCGAGGAAGGCATCTACTTCTATTTCCAGCACGAGAGCGGGCAGCACACGCTGGTTCTCAGCGATAGCGTCGGCGGCTACACGGATTGCGTCGACAAGAGCGTGCAGCATGCGCCGCCGGACAGTTCCCTCACCCAGGCGGTGCAGACCTGGTCGAGCGGCTTTCATTTCCAGTCCGGCAAGGCGACGCTCGACGACTTCAATTTCGAGCAATCGACCACCGATCTGACCGCGAGCACCTCGACGGCCGTGAGCAATTCGGCCTTCAAGAGCTGGGAAGTCTATGATTATCCCGGCGACTACACCAAGAAGGACGACGGCACGACGCTTTCCCGCACCCGCATGGAGGCGATCGAGGCCGGCTACGCGGTGACGCGCGGCACCGCCACCTATCCCGGCTTCGTGCCGGGCGCGAAGTTCACCATGACCAAGCACGAGGTCGCGAGCGAGCAGGGCAAGGCCTATGTGCTGCGGTCGGTGGAGCATACCGTCCGCGACCACACCCATCTCGGCAACCACGAGGAGACGGTCGCCTACACCAACGTGTTCACGGCGCTGCCCGCGACGACGGTGTTCCGGCCGCGGCCGGTGACGCGCCGGCCGCTGATTCCCGGCCACCAGACCGCGACCGTCGTCGGGGCGTCGGGCGATGAAATCTATTGCGACAAGTACGGCCGCATCCGCGTGCAGTTCCATTGGGACCGGCTCGGCAAGAACGACGAGAACAGCTCGTGCTGGATCCGCGTCGCCCAGTCCATCGCCGGCGCGACCTGGGGCTCGCAGTTCCTGCCGCGCGTCGGCATGGAGGTCGTGGTCGCCTTTCTCGAGGGCGACCCGGACCGGCCGCTCGTCGTCGGCAGCGTCTATAACGGGCAGAACATGCCCCCCTATACCCTGCCGGACAACAAGACCCAGAGCGGAATCAAGACGCGATCGAGCACGCAGGGCTCGGCGACCACGTTCAACGAGCTGCGGTTCGAGGACAAGAAGGGCAGCGAGCTCGTCTATATCCACGCCCAGAAGGACTTCACCCGCGACGTGGTGAACGACGACAAGCTGAACGTCGAGCACGACCGGACCGAGACGATCAAGAACGACCGCTCCGCGACGATCCAGGAGGGCAACGAAAGCCTGACGGTCTCCAAGGGCAACCGCACCGTCACGGTCTCCCAGGGCAACGAGAGCCTGACCGTGTCCAAGGGCAACCGTACCGTCACCGTGTCGGAGGGCAACGACAGCACGACGGTTTCCCAGGGCAACCGCACGGCGACGATCTCCAAGGGCAACGACACGACGACGCTTTCGAGCGGCAACTATTCGCTCTCGCTCAGCTCCGGCAATGCGACGCTGCAATGCGACGGCGGCTCGGTTACGATCAGCGCCGGGCAGTCGATCACGCTCAAGGTCGGCTCGAACTCGATCACCATCAACCAGTCCGGGATCACCCTGAAAGGCACGCAGATCGCGGTCACCGGCGATGCGAAGGTCCAGCTCAGCGGCCCGATGGTGAATGTCAGCGGCAGCGGTACCGTGCAGGTCAAGGGCGGTCTGGTGACCATCAACTGAGACGGTAGGAATTCGACATGGAAATCGGCTTTCTGCCGAAGGTTCGCTTCTCGCTCGCAGCCCAGATGTTCGCCATTCTGGAGCCGTCGGAAGAGGTTGCCGCCCTCAGCCCGCCGGATCAGCCGGCGGCGGACCTGATCGTTGCGCTTGCCGGCGCCGGACAATATGTGGATGCCATCCGCTATCTTGCCGTGGCGCTGCCGCGGCGGGAGGCGGTATGGTGGGCCTGCGTCGTCGGCGAAACCATGCTGGGCGACGTCACCACGGCCGACAGTCCCGAAGGCGCGGCCTGGAAGGCGGCCGAGGCGTGGGTCTACGAGCCGACCGAGCTGCGGCGCCAGGCCACCTATCCCGTCGCGGATGCGCTGAAGTTCAATACGGCCGGCGCCTATGCCGCGCTCGGGGCGTTCTGGTCGGGGGGCAGCCTCGCACCGCCGGAATCGGGGCAGGTGGTTCCGCCCGGCGACGGGTTGACGGGCAGTGCGGTCGGCGCTTCGATCCTGCTCAGCTGCGTGCCTGGGGACGCCAGGTCGATCGGGAAACGTCACATGGCGGCGTTGTCCATCGGCGCGGATATTGCCAATGGCGGGAGCGGGAAACGCGCTCCCTGACGGAACGGTGACGATGGCGCCTACGCTGCGGCTCACGCTGATTGGTTCGTTCGATACCCAGGCCGAGGAGCGGTCCCGGACGGTGACCGCGGGTCCGTTCCGCATCGGGCGGGACGCGGACAACGACTGGGTTCTGGAAGACGCCCGGCGGCTGATTTCCCGCCATCACTGCACGATCGAGCTGAAGGCCGGCATCTTCATCGTCATCGATACCTCGTCGAACGGCCTGTTCCTGAACAATGCGGAGCAGCCGGTCGGGCGCGGCAACACCGCCATCCTCAGCGACGGCGACCGGCTCGTGCTGCCGGGAACGACCATCGCGGTCGAGCTGAAGCAGTCCGATTCGCGCGCGACCGATCCGTTTCTCGCGGTTCTTCCGCCGCCGCCCGGATCGAAGCGGGACGACGCGGGGGGCGAAGACGACGGCCTGATGGCGTTGCCGGATTTCCCGCGCGCCAATCCGGCCGCCGGCTATGCCTCTTCTGTCAATCCCTGGGCCGCCAATCGGGCGGAGCCGCCCGTCGCCGACAACCGGCCGCTGCTGTCGTGGCCGCCGGTCGACGCGACGCCGCGGGCGGCGGAGCCGCCGCCGTTGTTCGCGACCGCCTTCAAGGGGGCGGCGCCGATTCCGCTCGACTGGAACCAGGAGGATAGCTCGGGGCCGGAGCCGGAACCCGAGACCGAAATCATGGCCATCGCGCCGGCGGTCCGCGACGAGGGCGAGCGCGACCGGCGCCTGATGCTCGCGCTGATCGAGGCGATCGCCCACCTGGAACGGCTTGTCGTGCCCTCGGACAGCGGCCTCGTCCTCGCCGGAGAGACGGGCGATGTGCTGGCCCGGCTTCGCGCGCTCGACCCGGCCGCCAGCGAGCGGCTGCTGTTGGGTCTCGCCGACCGGCTGGCGGGCACGATGGCATTGGAACGTCGGGACGATCTGTCTATAGAGGGGACGAAGGGGGGCGCGTTCGCGTTGGACGACGATCTCGCCTTGCCAGAGCGCCGGATAGGCCCGCTGACCAGTCTGCTCGATGACGGAGACGGCGAGAAATGAGTGCCAACGGCAAAGTCGTCTGGTCGGAAGGCATGTTCCTGCGTGCCCAGCATTTCCAGCAGCAGGACCGCTACGTGGAGCGCCTCGTGCGCGCCCGCGTCGACGGCATCGGGCCCTATCCGTGGGGGCTGCGCGAGATCGGCATCAACAATGCCCTGCTCGCGCTCGGCAAGTTCGGGCTGGAACGCTGCTCGGGCGTGTTCGAGGACGGCACCCCCATCGACATCCCGGGCGATCAGGCCCTGCCGACGCCGCTCGACCTGCCGGTCGGGCTCGCCGATTGCCTCATCTATCTGTGCGTGCCGATCCAGCAGGCCGGCGGAGCGGAAATCGATGTCGGCGGCGGCTTCGGCGCCTCGACCCGCTTCATCGCCTCGGAGCAGGATGTCGTCGACGCCATCAGCGGCGCGAACAGCAATGCGCGCATCCGTACCGCCAGCCTGCGCCTGCAGCTGATGCTCGGCACCGATGACCGCAGCGGCTTCCACTGCCTGGGGGTCGCGCGCGTCGCCGAGGTCTCGGCCGATCGCCGGGTGCGGCTCGATGCGGACTATATCCCGCCCTACATGGACGCGATGTCGTCGTCGGTGCTGAACGGCTATGTCAGCGAAGTCCTCGCGATGCTGCGGCACCGGGGCGAGGCGCTCGGCCGACGGGTATCCGGTGTCTCGAGCCAAGGAACGTCGGAGATGTTCGACTTCCTGATGCTGCAGCTTCTGAACCGTACCGAGCCGCTGCTCGCGCACTTCAACCATCTGCCGGCCCTGCACCCCGAGCGCCTCTACGAGGCGTTCCTGATGCTTGCTGGCGAACTCGCCACGTTCACCAATCCGCGGCGCCGGCCGGACGACTTCGCCGTCTACCGGCACGACGATCTGGAAAACGTGTTCGCGAGCGTGATGATCGCGCTGCGGCAGTCGCTCAGCGTCGTCATGGAACAATCGGCGATCCAGATTCCGCTCCAGGACAGGAAATACGGCATCCGCGTCGGCACGATCGTCGACAAGACGTTGATCGACAAGGCGAACTTCGTCCTGCTCGTCAAGGCGAGCATGCCGGAGGAGGCGATCCGCCGGTCCCTTCCGGCGCTGATCAAGATCGGATCGGTCGAGCAGATCCGCGAACTCGTGAACGTCCAGCTGCCCGGCATCCGCGTGCAGCCGCTGGCCGTGGTTCCGCGCCAGATCCCGTATCACTCCGGCACGGTCTATTTCGAGCTCGAGTCTCAAAGCCCGATCTGGAAGAGCCTCGCGACCTCCGGCGGCATCGCCGTTCACCTCGCGGGCGAGTTTCCGGACGTTCAGATGGAGCTGTGGGCGATCCGCCGCTGACGTCACGGCCGCGGGGGCGGCTTTCTTGGGGGTATGCACATGATTCTGCTCGCGAAGTCCGTCTTGTGGTCTGTCATGCCGCCTGTGGACGGCCTGACCGCATTTGCGCGCTCTGATTGTGGTTCCGTGCCTTTTCTGCGTCTTTGACCGACCGATATGCGCCTGAAGGTGGCAGGCCAACCCGGTGCGCGCGCTTCGGGAGAGGGCTTTGCGGCGGAATCGTGTTTGTTGTCGCCGTTTCGGTGGCGTCATCGTAAGCTGAACGCCGCCTCGTTCGTCTCAGTGCCTTCCACAAAACCAGCCTGTTCCGAACCTGCGGTGTGTATTGCGAAAGATGGGCTATGACGCGGGACACGCTCGATAGCGACAATGGCGACGCGACCATCTTTGCCCCCGCCGGCGGCGGGCGTCGCGCGCCGGAGCGTCAGTCGCCGCGCCAGCCTCTGCCCGGCCAGGGTGGGGATGTGCCTTTTCCCCAGGCATCGCAATCGGCCGGCACGCGGCCGCCGCCGGATCTCGGTCCGGTGAGCCGGAGCTATCCCTCGACCTGGGACAGCGACGAGCCGGCCGCCGAGGGGCTGAGCGCCGCATCGCGGGCCGTCGAGATCACGGTGGATCATTCCGACGCGCTGTCCACCGTTGCGGACGTCTACAACGACAATCCGGGTCTCGCTCTCGCCGCACCGATCTTCGAGCAGCTCTTGCGCGTGCGCGGTTCGTCCGATGTCGTCGACGTTCCCTCGCTGCATCGCAAGCTGATGCGGGGGCTTTCGACCTTCGAGACCCAGGCAGCCGCGCGGGGTCTCGCGCCCCGTCATGTGCGCCTCGTCCTCTATGCCCTTGCCGCCACGGTGGACGACATCGTGCTGCGTACGAAATGGGGCCAGGAAAGCCGATGGTCCACCCGGACCATGATCTCGCTGTTCTTTCAGGAATCGTGGGGTGGCGAGCGTTTCTTCACGCTCCTGAGCCAGATGATGGCTTCGCCCCAGTCGTTCATGAAGGAAATCGAGGTTTTCTATTATTGTATCGAGTTCGGATTCGTCGGAAAATACCGGCTCGATGCAGGCGGAAACGCTGAACTCACGCAGATCAGCGACGACGTCTACAAGTTCCTTCGCGGCATCCGCGGGTTTCCGCAGCCTGAACTGTCGCCGTCGTGGCGAGGGGTGACAGCGAACCGCGGGCGCCTGCGCGATCTGATGCCGTTCTGGCTTGCAGCCGCCGGGTTCGCCCTGATCCTTCTGGTGGTGTTCGTGGTGCTGTCGGCCATCCTGCGGCGCGATGCCGAGATCGCCGCGGTCAAGGTGAGCGAACTCCTGGCGGATCCCGTCCAGACCCCCGCGCCGCCGCCGCCGCCTCCGCCGGTTCGCGCGGCGCTGCCGGTGGTGCCTGCCGAGGGGATGCTCGCGCCGCCGCCCACCACGCCTCCGGCGATCGATCCCTATCGCGCCATCGCCAAGATGCTCATGCCGCAGCAGCAGCAGGGCCTGATCTCGGTGCTGTCGCGCAGCGGCACGGTTGTGATCATCACCCGCAAGGAGCTGTTCACGTCGGCGAGCACGACGCTGCGCACGCCCTATCCGGCCGTGATCAAGGCCATCGCGGAGGCGCTTCAGCCGTTCCCCGGTCCGATCGCCGTCACGGGCTTTACCGACAGCCTGCCGATCAACACCCCGACCTTCCCCAACAACGAGGCCCTGTCGCTCGCCCGCGCCAAGCGCGTCGCGCAGCTGTTGTCGGAAGGTCTGTCCGATCCCGCCCGCGTCAGCGCGTTCGGCCGCGGTGCCGCCGACCCCATTGCCACGAACGCCACGCCGGACGGCCGCAGCGCCAACCGGCGCGTCGAAATCGTCCTCACACCGCGCTAGAGGTCCAGGGACGATGGAGATCGTGGCGGAGATTGACATGGCCGAGACCGGCTTCGTGAGGGCGAGCAGGCCGGCGGAAGCCGATCGTCTGGCGGCCGGAGCGGGCCGCGTGCGCCGCCGCGCCGTCGTTCCGTTCGACGCTCGCGTGCCCACCGTTATCTCGACGATGCCATCAGGAACCGCACGATGATGAAGCCGCTCGGTACTTGGGCATTCTGGCGCCTGGTCCTGGTGGCGGCGGCCTTCCTGCTGCTGTCGCTTCTGACGTGGTTCCTCGCGCCGCTGATCACGGTCGGCGGAGCGCCGGTCATCGGCGATCCGGTGCTGCGGCTTCTCGCGGCGCTGATCGTGCTGCTGATCGGCGTCGTGGTCGTGCTCGTGCTGCTGCTCAGGGGGTTCGGCCAGTCCGCGCGCAAGCCCTTCCAGTCGAGTGCCTCCAACGAGGAGGAGGCGAAGACCCAGACCGACGCGCTTGAGGCCGGCCTGCGCCGCGCCTTCGCCACCCTCAAGGGCACGGGGCGGGTGTGGCGGCTCGACCGCTCCTATCGCTACAAGCTGCCCTGGTATCTCGTGATCGGGCCGGAGCGGGCGGGGAAGACCTCGCTGATCCGGTCCTCGGGCCTGCGCTTTCCCGCCACCGACAGCCGCGGCGGGCACATCGCGGCCGGTCCCGCCTTCACGTTCTCCTTCGTCGATAACGCCGTCTTCGTGGATACGGCCGGGCCGTTCGGCCCGCATTCGCAGCGCCGTCTGTGGCGGAACTTTCTCGGGCTCCTGAAGCGCTACCGTCCGCGCGAGCCGATCAACGGCGTCGTCATCGTGCTCAGCGTGGCGGAACTGCGGACCGCGGCGGAAAGCCAGACGGCGGCGCTGTTCGCCGAAATCCGTCAGCAGTTGATCGATCTGCGGAACCAGCTCAGGGCGAGCTTTCCGGTCTATGCCGTGTTCACCCGCGTCGACGATGTGCCGGGGTTCGAGGCGTTCTTCGCCAACCTGGCGCCGGTCTACCGCAATGCCGTGTTCGGGCTGACACTTCCGATCGCGAGCGGGCGCGGCGCGGCGGCGAACCCGCCCGAGGCGATCGGAACGGTGTTCGGCCGGGAATATGACGATCTGCTGCGCTGGCAGACCCCGCGGGTGCTCGAACAGGTGAACGGCGAAGGCGATATCACCCGTCGCTTCGACGATTTCATGTTCCTGCCGCAGATGGCGCTGCTGAAGCAGAAATATCTGCAGTTCGTCGAAGACGTGTTCCGGCCGAACGAGTTCGAGCCGACGCTCCAGCTGCGCGGCGTCTATTTCACCAGCGCTCGCGCCGATCTGATCACGAAATCCGACGAGCCCGCGGAGACCGTCGGCACGCCGAGTGTCGCGGTGCCCGCCCAGCGCGGCCTGTTCATCCGCGATCTGTTCGAGCAGGTCGTCATTCCCGAAGCCGGGCTCGTGGCGCTGGACAGGCGGGCGCGCCGCGCCCAGCGCCTGACGCAGTGGGCGACCCTCGCGCTCATCGCCCTCGTCGCGCTCGCGCTGTGCGGCTGGTGGGCCTACAGCTTCGCCAACAACCGCACCTTGATCAAGACCGTCGAACAACGGGCGGATCGCGCCAAGCTGTCGCTCGCGATGCTCGGCGCGAATCCCAGCATGCAGCCGACCCAGAACACGGATCTCGCCGCCACCATTCCGGCGCTCAAGGCGCTGGAGGATATCCCGACGGGGTGGGGGGATACGCGCGACTATTCGGTGCCCGCGTTCACCGGCGGCCTGTCGCAATATGGCCATCTCTCGGGGCCGGCGAAGTCGGAATATGTCGACGCGCTGCACATGCTGTTCCTGCCCCAGCTCGTCGGCTATCTGGAGTCCGACATTCAGGACTCCATGTCCGACCCGGCGAAGCTTTACGGCGCCGTGATGGTCTACCTGATGTTCGGTGGCGTGCGGCCGGTCGACAAAGAGGTCATCGCCAACTGGTTCGATCGCCGCTGGCAGTCGCTCTATCCCAATGCCTCGGACGCGCCCTTGCGCGCCTCCCTGCAGGAGCAGCTGCAGAACCTGCTGAAGGCCGGGTTCGCACCGGCTCCCATTCAGGAGCAGCTCGTCGCGAACGCGCGCGCCGTGCTGAACGAGTTCCCGCCCGCCATGCGCGGCATGGCGCTGTTGAAGCAGCTGCCGGAAATCAGGAATCTGCCGACCTGGCGCCTGACCGACGTCGCCGGCCCGCTCGCCTCCTATGCGCTTGTCCGGCGCTCCGGCAAGTCGCTCGCGGAAGCGGTGCCGGGCATGTACACCGCCGACCATTTCAGCACCGTCGTGCTGCCTGCGATCTCGAAGGTCGCCGAGACGGTCATGAACGAGGACTGGGTCCGCTTCCTGACGCCTGAGGACGACGAGGGTCCCGAGCGGCAGAAGGAGCTGGAGCGGGAGATGACGGATCTCTACGTCTCCGACTACATCGCCCAGTGGGAGGGCCTCCTCAACGACGTCACGATCGCGTCCTTCACCGACTTCAATTCCGAACTGAGCGTGCTCCAGGCCGTTCTCGGCCCGCCGTCGCCGCTTTCCCTGTTCCTCAACTCGGTCTCGCAGCAGACGACGCTCAGCCCCGCGCCGGAAAGCAAGGAAGCGGCCGCGACCGCGCCCCAGGCCGCCACGCCGCTCAGCGCGGCCGCGCAGGCCGGCCAGCCGATCACCGAGCATTTCGCCGGCCTGCATGCCTTCGTCGCCGGCAATCCGAGCCCGCTCGACGGCACCCTGCAGTCGCTGTCGCAACTGCGGGCGCTGATCGGCCCGGCGGCGAGCGCGGGCAGCAGTCCCGCCCAGGTCACCGCGCTGACCTCGGGTCCCGGCTTCTCGCAGCTCCTGAGCCAGATGCAGTTCAACACCCTGAGCGCGCCGCCGTCGCTGGCCGATGCCGTCGCCCAGATCACCCAGCAGACGTCCGCCATCGCCAACGAGGGCGTGAAGAGCGATCTCAGCGGAACGTGGACCTCCGAGGTCTATCCGTTCTGCCAGGCCGCCATCGAGGGGCGCTATCCCTTCGCCGTGTCGGAGAACGAGGTCACCATCGCCGATTTCAGCCGGCTGCTGGCGCCGAACGGCCTGCTCGACCAGTTCTTCACCAAGCAGATCAAGCCCTATGTCGACACGACGCGCACCCCGTGGCGCCTCAACAAGGCGGCCGCGCGTCCCAACCTGACCCCGGCGGCCATCAAGTTCTTCGAACAGGCCGACCGCATCCGCAAGGTGTTCTTCGTCGATGGCGGAGCGACGCCGCAGGTGTCGTTCCAGATCGAGCCCTACAATCTCGATCCGAACGCCATGCGCGTGACGCTGTCGATCGACGGTCAGACGCTCACCTACCAGTACGGCCCGCCGCAGCGCACGCCGATCCACTGGCCGGGCGCCAAGGGCGGCGTCAGCATCGCGTTCGCGGCGTCCACGCCCGGAACGCCGTCGATGTCCAACGTCACCGGACCGTGGGCGCTGTTCCGCTTCCTCTCCACGGCGAAGGTCACCCGCCTGACGGCGACCCGTTTCCAGGTCGCCGTCCAGCTCGGGTCGAATTCGGCGAGCTTCGTCATCGAGGCGGACAGCGTGATGAACCCGTTCGGCCAGAATCCGCTGGCCGGCTTCAAGTGTCCGCCGGCGCTGGTTCCAGGCTAGCGCCGGGCCTGTACCCTGGGATGACGGTGGGAAACACGGTGGTTCCCGCAGGTGTCATATTGGGATAAGCTGCCGGGCGTAATGGTGAAAAGAACGTCGTGGCCTCCGCCGGATGCGGGCGGCCGCGGTCCGGAGGGGGAAGGCGGGGGCCTGTCGCGACCGGTGACGAACGACGCGAAGCCGGCGCGACGGGGAAATGATTGCGATAGCCGACCGCGACGATCCGGCATCCTGTCGTCACGGGGGCCGGCGCAGCGGGTTCGCCTGTCAGCGTCTGAAGCGGTCGGGTGCCGGGGCTTCCCGGACGCGACGAACGACAGCCTTGCCTGCCCCTCGTTTCCGGACGTTATCGAGCCGCTCCGTAAAGACCTGTTCTCGCGTATGGAATTGTTCGAATTTCATGGCCATAACCCCGACTTTCGATCCCGAGGAACTGCTCGCTCCGTTCGAGGGTGACGCGCCCTGCGGAACCGATCCGCGCAGCGACATGTCGCCGACCTCGCGCTTCCTGCGGATGAAGGACGCGCGGGCGCTTGCGCGTCGCAAGGAGCGCGCCATCGATGTCGACCCCGACGCGCCTTCGCCGCTGGAGGACTGGGGCGAGATGGCGGATGTCGGCCTCCAGATCCTCGGCCACGAGGGCAAGGACCTCGAAGTCGCGGCCTGGATGATCGAGGGCCTGCTGCGGGTGGATGGGCTGTCGGGGCTCCACACCGGGTTGAAGCTGGCCGAAGGGCTCGTCAACACCTATTGGGACGAGATCTATCCGCTCCCCGACGAGGACGGCAACGAGCCGAGGCTGTCGCCGTTCATCGGTCTCAATGGTGCATCCGGCGACGGCACCCTGATCCAGCCGCTGCGCAAGCTGGGGCTGACGCGCAGCGATCCGCCGATGTCGTTGTGGCAATACGAGCAGGCGATGGAGATCGAGCAGATCTCCGATCCGACCAAGAAAGAAGCCCGCCTCGTCGCCGGCGGGACGACGCTTGAGACGTTCACCGCCGCGGTCCAGGCGACGCCGGCGTCGCACTTCAGCGCGCTCGTGGCCGATCTCGCCGAGGTGACGGCCGCGGTCAACGCGTTGTCGGATGCGTTCGTCGCGCGCGTCGGCCACGATGCGCCGCCGGCCGGTGCCATCCGTGCCGCGCTGACCGCGATCGACGAGGCGGTCCGCGTGTTCGCGGCCGACAAGCTCGCCCAGGCGAGCATGGCCGCCGAAAGCGCCGGCTATGCCGTGGAGGTCCAGGAGGGCGAGGCCGCGGTCGCGGAAGGGGCGCCTGCCGCCGGTGGTGGCAGCGCCGTGCCGTCCTCCCGCCCCGCCAGCCGCGAGCAGGCCTTGCAGCAGATTCTGCAGATCGCGGCGTTCTTTCGCCAGACGGAGCCGCATTCGCCGATTTCCTACACGCTGGAGGAAGTCGTTCGGCGTGGGCGGATGCCGCTGACACAGCTTCTGGACGAACTCGTCGTCGACGCGGAAGCGAGACGTTACTTCTACATTGCCTCCGGACTGCGTCCGCCGGAGGTTCCGAGTGAATAAAGTCGTTTTTCCTCAGTGTTCAACGACGCAAGGTGGTCTACAAGTTAATTCACGTCACAGGGCAAAGGGTCTCGAAGAGCGATGCCGAGCATTCATGAAAAGCTGAGCCGGGTCCGCAAACCGCGCGTCCACATCACCTACGATGTCGAGACGGAAGGCGCGGTCGTCCAGAAGGAGCTTCCCTTCGTCGTCGGCGTGATCGGAGACTTCTCCGGCGATCCGACCGAGCCGCTGAAGCCCCTCGGCGACCGGAAGTTCATCCAGATCGACCGTGACAATTTCGATCAGGTGCTGGCGCGCATGACGCCCGGCCTGAAGATGAAGGTTGACAACACGCTGGCCGACGATGGCAGCCAGATGTCCGTCGAACTCGCGTTCAAGTCGATGGAAGACTTCTCCCCCGCCTCGGTGGTGCAGAATGTCGAGCCGCTTCGCAAGCTGATGGACGCGCGCAACCAGCTGCGCGACCTCCTGTCGAAGGCCGACCGCTCCGAGAATCTGGAGAGCCTTCTGGAACAGATTCTCTCCAACGAAGAGCAGTTGAAGGCGCTCGGCGATCAGCTGGGCGTTGCCGCTCCCGAGAAGAAGGAAGGTTGACCGATGGCCGCGGGTGAAGCCGAAGCACAAGGCCAGGCTGCGGAAGCCGCCACGGGCGAGCTTTCCTTCCTGGACCAGGCGATCGCTGCGACGAAGCAGACCGATCCCGACCGTACCACCGAGCTCTTGCGCACGCTGACGCGTGAGGCGCTGGCCGGCACGGTGACCTATTCCAAGAACCTCGCGCAGACGATCTCTGCGGCGATCTCCAGCATCGACGCCAAGCTGTCGACGCAGCTGAACGCCATCATGCACCACCCGGACTTCCAGAAGCTGGAAGGCACCTGGCGGGGCCTGAACTATCTCGTCATGAACTCCGAGACGAGCACGACCCTGAAGATCCGCGTGCTGAACTGCACGAAGCGCGAGCTCTACAAGAACCTGAGCAAGGCCTCGGAGTTCGACCAGAGCGCGATCTTCAAGAAGATCTACGAGTCCGAGTTCGGCAGCCCTGGCGGCGAGCCCTACGGCGCGCTGATCGGCGACTACGAGTTCTCCAACCATCCCGAGGACATCGAGCTGCTGTCGCAGATGTCGAGCGTGGCCGCTGCGGCCTTCGCTCCCTTCATCGCGGCGGCTGATCCGGCGCTGTTCGGGTTCGACAACTACACCGAGCTGTCGAAGCCGCGCGATCTGGAGAAGATCTTCGACACCGTCGAATACGCCAAGTGGCGCAGCTTCCGGGAATCGGAAGATTCCCGCTTCGTCACGCTGGCCCTGCCGCGCACCCTCGCCCGGCTGCCCTACGGCGCCATGACCAAGCCGGTCGAGGAGTTCAACTACGAGGAAGGCCACATCGTCGACGGCGTGCCGCGTGCGATGGCCAACAACGAATATTGCTGGATGAACTCGGCCTTCGTGCTGGGCGCCCGTCTCACGGATGCGTTCGCGCAGCACGGCTGGTGCACCGCCATCCGCGGCGCCGAGGGCGGCGGCAAGGTCGAGAACCTGCCGAGCCACGTGTTCGTGTCGGATGACGGCGACGTCGACCAGCAGTGCCCGACCGAGATCGGCATCACCGATCGTCGCGAGGCGGAGCTGTCGAAGCTCGGCTTCCTGCCGCTGTGTCACTACAAGGGCACCGACTACGCGGTGTTCTTCGGTGCGCAGACCACCCAGAAGCCGAAGAAGTACGACCGCCCCGAAGCGACTGCCAACGCCGCGATCTCGGCTCGCCTGCCGTACATCATGGCCACGTCGCGCTTCGCGCACTACCTGAAGATCATGGGCCGCGACAAGGTCGGCGCGTTCATGGAAGCCAGCGACTGCGAGGCTTGGCTCAACCGCTGGATCATCAACTACGTCAACGGCAATCCGGATGCCGGCCAGGATATGAAGGCCAAGTATCCGCTCGCCGAGGCGAAGGTCGAGGTCCGCGAGATTCCGGGCAAGCCGGGCTCCTACAACGCGGTCGCCTGGCTGCGTCCGTGGCTGCAGATGGAAGAACTCACCACCTCGCTGCGCATGGTGGCGCGGATTCCGTCCGCGTCCTGACGCGGGCTGAACCGGCAAAGCTTCAAACGTCAAGGCTTGGAGGGCTGCCATCGTGCCGACGGATACGCCACCTGCGACGGAGGCCCCGGCGGACGCGAAGGCGGCGATGGGCGGGGGAACTGTTTCCCCGCCTCTGCGGCGGGTTGCGGTCGATATGGCGTTGGGGCGTGTTCCCGGCGACCGCCTCGACCGCTTCCTCGCCGAAAGCGATCCGCGCGCCGCGCTGCGCGAGTGGTTCGGCGACGATGCCGCCGCCTCCTGGGGCGATCCGGCGCTCGCGCTCGCCATCGACCGGGATATCGCCCGGCTCGATGCGCTCATCACCGATCAATTGAACGCCGTCATCCACCATCGCCGCTTCCTGGCGCTGGAAGCGTCGTGGCGCGGTCTGCGCTATCTGTGTTCCTGCGCGGCCTCGGCGAGCGGGGTGGTGGTGCGGGCGATCAACGCTTCGTGGGCGGAGATCGCGCGCGATTTCTCGCACGCGACCGATTTCGACCGCAGCGCGCTGTTCCACAAGGTCTATACGGAAGAATACGGCATGCCCGGCGGGCGGCCGTTCGGCGTCCTCCTGTGCGATTACGAGATCCGTCACCGGCTGACGCCGACCCACACGGTCGACGACGTCGCCGTGCTGACCGGACTTGCGGGCGTGGCGGCGGCGGCCTTCGCGCCGACCGTGCTCGGCGCCTCGCCGGAACTGCTCGGCCTCGAGGCGTTCTCCGAGCTCGACCGCGTGCGCAGCGTGCGGCAACTGTTCACGGGCGAGGAATATCGGCGATACGATCGGGTGCGAAATCTCGAAGACGCCCGCTTTCTGGGCGTGGTGCTGCCGCGTGTGCTGATGCGCGAGCCCTATTCGGACGCCGACCTGCGCAACATGCCGTTCCGCTACCGTGAGGACGTCGATGGGCTCGACGCCTCCGAACTCTGCTGGGGCAATGCCGTCTATGCTTTCGGAGAGGTGCTGATCCGCTCCTACGACCTCCACGGCTGGTTTGCCGATATCTGCGGTTCGCGCCGCGACGAGGTGGACAACGGCCTCGTCATCGGTGTGCCCGGGCCCTCGGTCGAAAGCGATGCGCCGGGGGTGGTGCGCCGGTTCGGCTGCGAACTCGCGATCCCCGCGCACACGGAGCAGGATCTGTCGCTGCTGGGGCTGATGAACGTCAACGTCTGCAAGGACACGTCCTATCTCGTGTTCAGAACGGGCGCGTCGATCCAGTCCGTGCCGCGCTACGACAGGCCGGGCGCCGAGGTGAACGCGCGCTTGTCGGCGATGTTGCGCTACATTCTCTGCGTGTCGCGCTTCGCCCATTACATCAAGGTGCAGATCCGCGATCGCGTCGGCAGCTTCACCACAGCGGAGGCGTGCGAGAGTGCGCTCCAGACGTGGCTGCACGGCTATTGCCTCGGCAACGACGACGCCTCGATGGAGATGAAGGCCCGCTTCCCCCTGCGTGAGGGCCGAGTGGAGGTGCGCGACATTCCCGGCAGGCCGGGCGCCTTCGCCTGCGTGCTCCAGCTTCAGCCCCACTTCCAGCTCGACCAGATCTTCACGACCTTCAAGCTCGTGACCGATTCCGCGCTTGCCGCACCCCAATCGGCCGCCTGAGGCCGCCTCTTTCGGAGAGATTTCATGACGATCGCGTCATCGCTCGACCTGTTCACCGGCGGCCAGTTGCGCGCCGCCGTCGCTGCCGCGGGCGAGGCCGTCAAGGCGGCGCCGGGCGACATTGCCAGCCGCAGCCTGCTCGCCGAATATCTCTGCGTGGCAGGCGAGCTGGAGCGGGCGGAGCGGCAGTTCGAGGCCATCGCCGCCCAGGACCCCAAGACCTCCGTTCAGGTGATGACGCTGCGGCAGCTCGTGCGCGCCGACATGATGCGCCGGCAGGTCTGGAAGGACGGCCGCGCGCCGGAATTTCTCGCCGAGCCGCCGGCGCACGCGGCGGCGCGGCTCGAAGCGCTCATGCACCTTCGCAACGGCGACGTCGCGGCCGCGGCCGAAAGCGTCGCCCGGGCCGAGGATCTGCGTCCGCAGGTTTCCGGCATGGCGGGCGACGTTCCGTTCGACGATTTCCGCGATCTCGACGACCTGATCGGCGGCGTGCTCGAGGTGATGACGACGACGGGCAAATATTACTGGGTGCCGATGGAGCAGATCGAGCAGGCCGAATTCCTGCCGCCGTCGCGTCCGCTCGACACCGCGTGGCGCACCGTGATGCTTTCGGTGCGCGGCGGGCCGGAGGGCGAGGTCGTCATTCCCGGCATCTATCCCGTCACCGGCGAGGCCCCGTCCGAGGCCGCGCTGACCGGGCGCGAGACGGACTGGATCGAGGAGGCGCCCAGCTTCGTGCGCGGCCAGGGGCTGCGCTGCTTCCTCGTCGGCGAGGAGAGCGTCTCGGTGCTCGACCTGCGCACGTTGACGTTCAAGGCGGACTGATGCCCGAAGCGAAGCCGGTCGTCTCCCTGTCGCTGCTCGACCGCCTGCTCGACGAGGAAGGCTCGGTCGTCTCGCGCATCCGCGAGGGTATGCTGCGGGATCTGGAGGATCTGCTCAACACCCATCCCCGCGTCGCGGGGTGGTCGGAGCACCTGCGCGAGCTCGACCGGTCTCTGCTGAATTTCGGCATCCCGGATCTGTCCGCCGTCAATCTCTCCACCGAGCGGCACCGCTCGGACATGGTCAGGGAGATCGGCGACATCATCCGCACCTGGGAACCGCGGCTGGCGAAGATGGACATCTTCGCCGTGCCGAACACCGATTCATCCGACCGCACATTGCGGATCCGGATCGAAGCGGAGATCGTGATTTCGCTTTCGCCCGAGCCGGTCATCTTCGACACGGTGATCGACCCCCTGAGCAACCGGGTTTCGCTCAAGAGTGCCAATCGGTGAGTGACGAACTGCTTCCATACTACAACCGCGAACTCGGCTACCTGCGCGAGCTTGCGAGTGCGTTTGCGGAGGCCAATCCGAAGATCGCCGGCCATCTGCGCATCAGCAACGATGCCATCGACGATCCCCATGTGGCGCGGCTCATGGAAGGCGTCGCGTTCCTCAACGCGCGCGTGGCCCGCAAGCTCGACGACGAGTTTCCGGAACTCGTCGATAGCCTGCTCGGCGTGCTCTACCCGCATTATCTCGCGCCGATTCCGTCGATGGCGACCGTGCAGTTCATCGGCTCTTCCGAGATGGCCGGCCCGCAGGTCATTCCGGCCGACAGCGAACTCGACACCGCGAATCTCGACGGCGAAAGCTGCCGCTTCCGCACCCGCTACCCGGTGACGCTGTGGCCGATCGCGCTGGCCGAGGCGACGATGGGCGGCCGCACGGTCATCGCCCCGGTCAATCCGGCGGCGGAGGGCGCGGTCGCCACCCTGCGGCTGTCGCTGCGCTGCACGACGCCGGATGCGACCTTCGCCGATCTCCAGCCGCAGCAATTGCGCTTCTTCCTGCGGGGCCAGTCCTCGCAGATCCACGTGCTGCATCAGCTGATCCTGAACAACACGGTCTCGATCGCCCTCGCCGACAGCCCGAACGACCCGGCGCCGGTGATCGTGCCGCCGAGCGCGGTCAAGCCGGTCGGCTTCGAGGCCGACGAGGCGCTGCTGCCCTATCCGCCGCAGGCGCGCAACGCCTATCGCATCCTCACGGACTTCTTCGTCTTCCCGGAGAAGTTCCTCTATTTCGAGATCGATCTGCTCGAAAAGATGGTGCGCGGCGCGAGCACGCAGCTTCACATCGTGTTCTATTTCGACCGCACCGACGTCGCGCTCGAACGCGCCGTCGGCAAGGACATGTTCGCCCTCGGCTGCACGCCGGTGGTCAACCTGTTCCGGCAGCGGGCGGAGCCCGTCATCATCGGCCAGAACCGCTTCGAGCATCGCGTCATCGCCGATGCCCGCCGCCAGGAAGCGCTGGAGGTCTATGCGGTCAATTCGGTCGTGGCGACGGACGACCAGGGCCGGCGCCGCGAGGTGCTGCCGTTCTTCGCCCGCAACCGGCATCCCGAACGCCAGGCGCGGCCGTCCTACTGGACGGCGACGCGTCGCCGCAGCGACGGCCGCACCGACGCAACCGAGATCTTCCTGTCCTTCACCGGGCTCGAGCAGGAGATCGGCGGCGGGGAATGGACCGCCTCCATCGAAACGCTGTGCTCGAACGGCGACGTGCCGGCCTCGCTGCCCTATGGCGGCGGCCAGCCCCAGCTTGCGCTGCGCGACCGGGTGGGCGCGGTCTCGGAGGTGCACTGCATCTCGCCGCCGACGCCGACCCTGCGCAATATCGGTGGCGACGGCCGCCGCTGGAACCTGATCTCGCACCTCACCCTCAACCACCTGTCGCTGACCGAGGCCGGCGCGCTCGACGCGCTGAAGGACATCCTGCGGCTCTACGATTTCCGCGATTCCCTCGAAACCCAGCGCATCATCGACGGCATCACGCTCCTGAAGACCCGCCGAGGCATCGCCCGGGCGCCGCTGCGGCCGGGCGACGTGACGTGGGGCGACGCGATGTGCGGCGGCGTCGACATCTCCGTCGAGCTCGACCCCTCCAATTTCACCGGTTCGGGCCTCTATCTGTTCGCCCTCGTGCTCGAGCACTTCTTCGGGCTCTATGCCTCCATCAATTCCTTCACGCGCCTCACGGCGTCGGTGAAGGGCCAACCCGGGATTCTGCACAAATGGCCCGCTCGCGCCGGCGATCGTCACATTCTGTGATCGACCAGCTCCTCGATGCGCCGCAGAGCTTCGACTTCGTCCAGGCGATGCGGGTGCTCGAAGCCGCGGGCGGATTGGGCGACCATGTCTCGATGGCGGCCGCCCGCACGCCCGCCGGCTATGGCGGCACATTCCGGCTTCGCTTCGTCAACGATGCCCGGCTGCGCTATCCGACCGCGGTCATCTCCAGCGCCGAGAAGGAGCCGGACGGCTCCGTGCGGATGACGGTGGCCGGCATCGGCATGATCGGCGCGCTCGGCACGCTGCCCTACAGCTACACCACGCTCGCCACCGCGCGGCTCGGCCACAACAACGAGGCGCTGAAGGCCTTCCTCGACATCTTCCAGCACCGCGCGGTCGAGCTGTTCTACGGCGCCTCCAGCAAATACCGCCTGGCGATCGATTTCGAGCGGCGGGAGCGCACGGGCGAGGACGGGTTCGGCAGCGTGCTGCGCAGCCTCGCCGGCATCGAGGGCGCGTCCCTGCGCAACCGCATGTCGGTGCCGGACGACACCGTCCTGCACTATGCCGGGCTGTTCGCGTCCGGTCCCCGCTCCGCGGACGGGCTTGAGGCGCTGCTGCGCAGCGAATTGCGGCACCCGGTCTCGGTCCTTCAGTTCGTCGGACGCTGGGTGCCGGTCGCGGCGGAAGAGCAGACCCGGCTCGGCGGCGGCCGCGCGTCGGGCGGCCAATATTGCGGGCTCGGCACAAACGCCGTGGTCGGCGACCGGGTGTGGAGCGCGCAGCATTCCGCGCGGATCGTCATCGGCCCCATCGGCCGCGAGGAGATGGAGGCGCTGCTGCCCGGCGGACAGCAGAGCCGCTTCATCGCCGATCTCGTGCGCTTCTATTGCGGCGCCGAGTACGAATTCGACGTCCAGCTCGTGATGCGCGCCGACGCCGTTCCCGCGGCCCGTCTCGCCCGCGGCGATGGCGACGATCCCGGCGCCGCCCGCCTCGGCCAGACCGCCTGGAGCCTGAGCGGCCCGAGCCCGGTCGCCCGCGACGAAGCGATCTTCCCGTTGTCCCCGCCCGAATGACCGGCGCGGCCGCCCGCCGCCGTCGCGTTGCCATCCCCGTCATGGCCTGCCGTCGTCTTCGCGGAAGGCCGATCCCGAGATCAAAGCGAGAGTTCCCATGGATTCCTGGTCGAACGGCTATGTCAGCGACATCGAATATCTGCCCGGCTTCTATGTCGAGCAGACCCCCGGCCATCTCCTGCTGAGCTGCCTGCTCAACGGGTTCGAGCCGCCGTTCTCCGGCGACCGGTTCACCTATTGCGAACTCGGCTGCGGCCAGGGCAACACCGCCAACATCATCGCCGCCGCCAACCCGAACGCGACGGTGATCGCGGTCGATTTCAATCCCGCCCACATCGCGCGGGCGCGTCAGGCCGCCGAGGCGGCGGGCCTCACCAACATCCAGTTTTTCGAGGAAGGCTTCGCCGACCTGATCCATCGCACCGGCCTGCCCGAGTTCGACATCGTGTCGCTCCATGGCGTCTGGTCGTGGATCGGCGAGGACGACCGCAAGGACGTCACCACCTTCCTGAAAAAGGCGGTGAAGCCGGGCGGCCTCGTGGCCGTCACCTATAATGCCATGCCGGGCTGGGCGACGACGCTGCCGATCCAGCACCTCCTGATGGATTTCGCCCGCTTCAGCCACGAGACCAGCGACAAGCGCGTGGTCGACGGCCTCGACTTCATCGACCGGCTTCGCGCCGCCGGCTCCTATGCCGCGAACGACGAGGCGCTCCTGAAGCAGATCCGCGGCGGCGACAAGGTCGCGCCGGACCGGGCGGTCTATCTCGCCCATGAATATCTCAATCAGAACTGGCGTCCGCTCTATCACAGCGAAACCGCGTCGATGCTTGCCGAGGCCAAGCTCGGCTTCATCGGGTCCGCGACGCTGCTGGAGACGTTCCCCGACCTGATGCTGCGGCCGGACCAGCGCGAGATCCTGAACAGCGTGCCCGCCGGCTCGTTCCGCGAGACCGTGAAGGACTATCTCACCAACCGCCGCTTCCGGCGCGACGTCTTCGTCCGCGGCCCGCGCAAGCTGACCGACAGCGAGCGCGACGCGTGGCTCGAGAATGTCGGCCTCGCGGCGACGATCACCGCGGAGGCCGCCAAGCTCGTGCTCGACGTGCCGGTCGGGACGGCGGAGTTGCCGAAAGACCACTATCACCCGGTGTTCGAGGCGCTCGCCGCCCGTCCGCACACCCTGCGCGAGCTCGCCGACCTGCCGCCGCTGCGCAATCTCGCCGGCGCGCCGTCGATGGTGGAACTCGCCGGCATCCTCGCCGGCACGTCGCAGGCGATCCTGCTGCCGTGGGGCCTCTCCAACCGCGGCCTGACGGAACAGGTGCTGCGCTACAATGTCCGCGCGACCGCTGAGGTGTTCGAGCAGCGCGCGGCCCACACCGCGATCGCGCTGCCGCTGTCCGGCGGCGGCATGTCGCTGCCGACCATGGATGCCCTCGTCTATTTCGGCATCACCGGCGGGCGCGCCACCAGCGACGAGGAACTCGTCGAACTGCTCTATCGCAAGCTTTCCGTCGGCAAGGTGCCGCTGATGAAGGACGGCGCCGTCGTCAGCGAGCCGGAAGCGGTCCGCGCCATGATCGTGGAAAGCGTCAACTGGGGCCTCCAGCACCGCGTACCGCTGTGGAAGCAGCTCGGGGCGATCTTCTGAGCCGGCGGTTCACGCACCTACCACATAGATAGGATGAACGGGCGCCTGCCCCGGCGGGCGCCCTACACCGCGAAGGCGAGCGGCGCCTCTGCCTCGGGGTGGGGCAGGGTGCTCATGCGCACACCGTAGATCGCGAACAGCGTCTCCGGCGTCACGATCTCGGCCGGCGTGCCGCGCGCGATCAGCCGGCCGGTATGCAGCGCGACGATCTCGTCGCAGAAGCGCGCGGCCATGTTGATGTCGTGCAGCACGACCACGACGCCGAGGCCGCGCTCCGCCGAAAGCCGGTGCACCAGTGACAGCACCTCCATCTGATGGGCGATGTCGAGCGCGGAGATCGGCTCGTCCAGCAGCAGGCATTCGGTGTCCTGCGCGATGAGCATCGCCAGCCAGACGCGCTGGCGCTCTCCGCCCGAAAGCGTGTCGACCAGCCGGCCGGCGAACCGCGCCGTGTCGGTCAGCTCAAGCGCCTCGGCGACTTTCGCCCGATCGTCCGGCGAGAACCGGCCGAGGGCGCCGTGCCAGGGATAGCGGCCGAGCGCCACCAGTTCCTCCACCAGCATGCCCGTCGCGGGCGGGGTATATTGCGGCAGGTAGGCGACGCGGCGGGCGAACGCCCGGCTTCCCCAGTCTGCCAGCGGCCGGCCGCCGAAGCGGATCGTGCCGGAAGACGCCGGCTGCTGGCGCGCGAGCAGCCGGACGAGCGTCGACTTGCCGGAGCCGTTATGCCCGATGAGGCCCACCACCCGGCGCGGCGGCAGGGCGAGCGTCAACGGCTCCACCAGAACCCGGCCGGCGGCGGAGAAACTCGCGGCATCGAGTTCGAACAGCGGCGCCGGTGCCGCCATCGCGGCCGCGTCGGTGACAGCGGACGTCGCGGGGCTCAATCCTGCCCCCGCGCGTTGTCGCCGCTCGCGCCGAGCCGCCAGTAGGCGACGACGAGATGCTGTTCGCGGGCGAGGCCCCGTTCCCCGCGCAGATATGTGCGGATGGCCCTCGCGGCCCCGTGTTCGCACCCGGCCCAGGCGAAGACCGTGCCGGCATCCGGCCAATCCACGCCGCGAACGGCCTCGGCGAGCAGCGTCGTGCCGCCCGCGTCCGCCCCGTCGCGGTGAAGCCAGCGGATCGTGGCGCTGGCCGCGGTCGGAAGCGGCTGTTCCTCCCGGGCGTCGGCGACCTCGATGAAGACGGTGGCGCGCGCGGTCGCGGGCAGCCGTTCGAGGATGCGGCCGATCGCCGGCAGCGCGGTCTCGTCGCCGGCAAGCATGGACCAGTCCGCTTCGCCGAAGGTGCCGCCGCCCGGGCCGGTCATGCCCACCACGTCACCCGGCTCGGCATGGCGCGCGAAGCTGGCGCCCGGCGTCTCCGCGCCCTCGTGCAGCACGAAATCGATGTCGATCTCGCCTTTCGCCACGTCGATGTGCCGGATGGTGTAGACGCGGGCGATGGGCCGCCGGCTCTCGTCGGGCCAGCTCGGCCGGCCGTCCGCGCCGGTCACCGGCCATTGCGGCGCCGCGCCCGGTTGCGGGAACAACAGGCGGACATGAAGCCCGCCGCTGGCGAACCGCGCGAGGTTCTCGCCGGCGAGCGTCACCCGGCGCATGTGCGGGGTGACGTTGCGCGCGCCGACGACGCGCATCTCGCGGAAATAGGGCAATGGCGCACCGGCGGCGCCGTCACCGGCCCAGACGATGGCGGGCTTGTCCGGGGCAGCGAATGCGAGGATATGCTCGGCAAGCGAGAGCTTCACATAGGCGAAGTTGGTTTCCTCGTCGCCCTCGGCCTCCAGCAGCAGGGTGCGTTCCGCAGCTTCCAGCCGCGCCGTTCCGAACACCGTCTCGATCCGAGCGGCTCCGCGCGAGCGTGAGACGGTGCCGTGCTCGGCGAGGTGATCGCAGAGTTTCGTCAGCACGGCCTCGGGCTCCGCCAGCGCGACTTTGGCGACGGCCTTGAAGGTGGAAGCGCGTTCGGCACCCATGGGAGTTTCCTTTCAGGTCGCCCTGCCGCCGCGCCCGAGCAGCCAGACCAGATAGGGCCCGGCGAGGAGCGAGGCGAACAGGCCGAGGGGGAGCTGGTAGGGATAGGCCGCCATCCGCGCCAGCCAGTCGGAGGCGACCATCAGGCCCGCGCCGATCGCGACCGCGCCGGCCAGCATCGGCAGCGTGCGGGTCAATCCGGCCAGGCGCGCCAGGTGCGGGGCGATCAGCCCCGCGAAGCTCAGCGGGCCCACGAACAGCGCGGCGAACGCTGCGGAGAGGCCCGCGAGCACGATGAGGATGAAGCGGCTCATGCGCTCGGGCACGCCGAGGGCCCCGGCGACGCTGCCGAGCGGCAGGATGTCGAGCCAGCGCAGCGCCGGCAGCAGCGACAGGATCAGCACCGCGGAGGCGAGGCCGGCCGCCGCCGCCTCGCTCCAGTCCGCGGCATTGGTCGAACCGCCGATCCAGCCCAGCAGCGCGAACGCGGCGGGGGAGCCCGTGGCGATCACGGCGGTGATGATTGCGCTGCACAGCGCCCCGACGGCGATGCCGGCGAGAAGCAGTCGCTCCGGCCCGAGATCGGCGCGCCGGGCGATGGCGAGCAGCGCGGCGAGGACGAGGATTGCGCCCGCCGCGGCGGCAAGCGCCTGTACGGCGAGGCCGGGGGCGGGCAGCACCAGCAGCGCGGCGGCGATCCCGACACCGGCGCCGCTGCCCACGCCCAGAATCTCCGGCCCGGCGAGCGGGTTGGCGGTGACGCGCTGGAGCACGGTGCCGGAGGCTGCGAGTAGGGCGCCCGCCGCCGCGGCCACGATGGTGCGCGGCAGCCGCCATTCCGCCAGATCGGCGAGAAGCGGGCCGGTGGCGAGCGTCCAGCCGTCCGGCCCCCGGCCGACGACGAGGGCGACGATGGCGGCAAGGAGGGTGAGCGCCGCGACGGCGCCGATCATCGCCGCCGGGCGCGCGGCGCGCGGCACCGCGCCGGGCTGCGCGCCGAGGGAAGAGGGGCGGAACAGGCCGAGCCGCGGCAGCAGCCACAGCAGCAGCGGCCCGCCCAGCAGCGCCGTCGCGGCGCCGGTCGGCACCCGTTCGCCCCCGCCCGAAAGAAGCTGCACCATGCCGTCGGCGAGCCACAGCAGCACCGCGCCGGCGAGCGGCGCCGCGATCAGCATCGCCTTCGGCGTTCGCGCCCCGCTCAGCCGCGCCAGTGCCGGCGCGGCAAGGCCGACGAAGCCGATGACGCCCACCTCCGAGACGACCGAACTTGCGAGCCAGACCGCGACCGCGACCGTCGCCAGCCGGATCGCCGCGGTCGAGACGCCAAGACCCCGCGCGCCGGCGTCATCGAGGCCGAGCACCGTGAGCGGCCGCAGCAGCAGGGCGGAGGCGAGTGCCGCCAGCGCCAGCCGCAGGCCGAGCGTCAGCGTCGGGGTCCAGCTCTGCTGGGTGAGCGATCCCCCGCCCCAGATGAACAGCGAATACATGTACTCGCCGTTGGCGAGGATCAGCGCGGTGGCGGCGGATGTGGCGGTGAGCGCCGTCAACATGCCGGCGAGCGCGACGGAGACCGGTTCGAGACCCGTCTTCCAGGTGAGCCCCAACACGAGCGCGACGGCGGCAATGCCGCCGGCGAGCGCCACGCCTTCCCGCGCGACCTCCATCAGCATCGGTGCATAGAGCGCGGCGGCGGCCAGTGCGAGCTGCGCGCCGGCGGCGATGCCGAGGGTGGAGGGTTCGGCCAGCGGATTGTGCAGCACGCGCTGCAGCAGCATCCCCGAAAGCCCGAGCGCCGCGCCGCAGACGAGTGCGACCGCCACCCGCGGCAGCACGCTGTAGAACAGGATGATCCTCTCCAGCCCGGCCGCGTCCGGTCCAGTACCAGCCAACCCTGTCCAGTGAGCGGCGACCTGCACCGCCGAAAGCGCGGCCGCGACAGCCGCCGCCATGCCCCAGAGCAGGAACGCGCGATGGGCCGCCGGCCGCATCTCCGGGAGAGGCAGTCGCTCAGCCATCGGAGCCGCCGATCGGATCGCCCCGGCATTCGCCCGAAAGGCAGGCGGCGAACAGGCGGGCGAAGCGCTGGGCGGCGGGCAGTCCGCCGAAATGGTCGACCGGCGGAAGAACGGAGACCCGGCCTTGCCTGACCATCGGCAGCGCGCGCCAGAGTGCGCTGGCGGCAAGGGTGCGGCGCGCATCCGGCGGAACCGGCTCGACCACCACGAGCGTCGCGTCGGGCACCTTCGCCAGCGCCTCGATACCGACCGGCGCCGCCGCGGAATAGCGCGTCTCGCCCTGCCAGGCGTTGGTGAAGCCGAGGCGCGAGAGCACGTCGCCGAACATGCTGTCGGCACCGAAGGCGCGGAAGTGCCGAGCGTCGCCGATGCTGGCGACGAACACAGGGCGCGCGGCCTCCGCCCGCAGACGGCCGCGCAGCCTCTCGATCTCGGCGGCGGCCATGGCCACCAGCTCGCGGGCCTGCGGCAGTCGTTCGAGGCGTTCGCCGAGCGCCAGCGCCGCCGCCTCGGCCCGCGCATAGGGCGGTTCGCCGGGAACGTAGATCGTGGCCGAGAACACCGGCGCGATGCGCTCGAGCTGCGCGCGCATGGTCTCGTAGAAGCCCGAAATCAGGATCAGGTCGGGCGCGACGGCGCGAAGCTGCTCGTAATTCGGCAGGCCCCTGAGCCCGAGATCGGCGACGCCGGGCGGCACGGCGGGCTCCACGGCGATGGCGCGGTACTGCCGCAGTTCGGTTGCGGCGACCGGCACGGCGCCGAGCGCGAGCGCGGTCTCCAGCATCGCCCAGTCGATCGCCGCCACGCGCGGCTCGCTGCCTCCGGCACGCGCCCGGCCGGCGCGAAGGGCGAACATCGACACGGCCGCGCCCAGCACCGCCCGCCGCGACGGTGCAGCCGCCTCCCGCTTTCCGGCCGGCGCTTCCGGCCGGATGATCTCAGCTCGTGTGGCGGAAATCGCCTGCTCTCCGAACGAAGACGCCCGCCGGACGAGGCGGGCGCCGCATCTCTCTCACCAGGTGAAGTGGGCCTTCAGGATCGCCGAGCGTCCCTGGCCGTAACCGCAGGACAGCGCGGTCTGGCAGCCGGCGACGTAATCCTCGTCGAACACGTTGTTGACGTTGAGCGCGACGCCCCAGTTGTCGCGGTCGTAGCGCACGGCGGCGTCGAACACTGTCGCGGCCGGAACGCTCAGGGTGTTCTCGTTGTCCGCATAGGAGGCGCCGACATAGCGGACGCCCGCGCCGAAGCCGAGGCCCTTCAGGTCGCCGTCGCCGATGGTGTAGTCGAGCCAGAGCGAGGCCATTACCTCCGGCACCAGATAGGGCTGGTTGCCGATCAGCGCGGCGTCCGCGTCGTTGCGGATCTGCAGGTCGTAGGCGGTGAAGGCGCCGACGAGCTTCAGATCCTTGGTGATGTTGGCGTTCGCCTCGAACTCCACGCCGCGCGACCGGGTCTCGCCGATGGTCTGCGGGATGTAGAGCGGGGCGACCGACTGCACCATGTTGCGGCGGGTCAGGTCGAACAGCGCGACGGTGAACAGCGCGTCGACGAAGCTCGGCGACCACTTCAGGCCGATTTCGTATTGCTCGCCGGTCTGCGGCGGCAGCGCCTGGCCGCTGGCATCGGTGCCGATCTGCGGGTTGAAGAAGCTCGCCGCGGAGACATAGGGCACGAGGCCGTTCGAGAATTCGTAGCCGAGGCCCGCGCGCCCGCTGAAGGCGCCGCGCCGGCCGGAATAATCGATGTCGGCAGCGGTGTGGTCGTCGCGGTTGATCCACACATAGTCGTAGCGGCCGTTCAGCGTGGTGATCCAGCCGCCGCCGAACCGCATCTGGTCCTGCAGGTAGCCGCCGATCTGGTTCATGTCGATGGTCTCGTCGACATAGGGCGCCCAGAGGTCCGGCAGACTGTTGGTATAGACCGGATTGATCGGGCTGATGGGCGGCGCCGAGCCGACCGCCTGGCTCTGGTCGATCTGGTAGAACTTGTAGTCGATGCCCGCGAGCAGGGTGTGCGCCACCGGCCCGGTGGCGAACTCCACGGTGGCGTTGTTGTCGGAGGTGACGGTGTTCACCACCGAACTCTCCGAGAAGTTCAGGCGGTTCAGCAGATAGTCCGGCGAAACCGGCTCCATCAGCCCGCCGAACCCGGTCGCGGGATCGTAATAGCCGTAGAGATAGGGCCCGTATTCGGACTTGTTGAGGTGGGCGTAGCGGGTGTTCGAGGACAGCTTGACGCCGTCGAACACCTCGGTCTCGAACTCGTAGCCCGCCATGGTCTGATGGGCCTTCAGCGTGTCGGAATCAGGCTCGCTGTAGAAGAAGTCGCGGCTGATGCGGCCGAACGGCGCCGGCACGACGGAACCGACATAGGGGAAGAAGCCGTTGGTATGCTTCAGGTCGTCGTACTGGTAGTTGGCGTAGAGCGTGAGGTCGGTGACGTCGTCCGGCCGGAACGAGACCATCGGCGCGATCAGGCCGCGGAACTGCTCGGCATAGTCGACCTGGGTGTCGCCGCCCTTGATCTTGCCGAGGATGCGGTAGCTCCACTTGCCGTCCGGGTCGATGCGGTCGCCGATGTCGAACGCGCCCTGGCCGTTCGGATCGGCGCTGATCGCGCCCTCGACATAGCGGATGCGCTCGCCCGTCGGCCGCCGGCTCACCATGTTGACGATGCCGCCCGGATTGCTGCTGCCATAGAGCGCAGAGGACGCGCCCCGCAGCACCTCCACGCGCTCCAGCAGGAACGGATCGATCGTGAACCCGCCGAACGCATAGGAATAGAGCTGCATGTTGTCGAGGAACATGCCGGTCTGGGTCGCGTCGAAGCCGCGGATATAGAGCCAGTCGGTATCGGAATCGTAGCCGAACGGCTGGGTGAAGACGCCCGGCGTGTAGCGCAGCGCCTCGTCCACCTTCTGCACGTCGCGGTCGGTCATCTCCTCGCGGCCGATCACCGAGACCGATTGCGGGATCTGGATGATCGGCGTGGCGGTCCTGGAGCCGGTGGTGGTGTCCTTCGCCACGTAGCCGTTGACCGGCCCGGTGCCGGCATTGAGCGCGCCGGGGCCCTGCACGTCGATCGCCTCGAGCTGAAGGCCATCCTCCGCCGCGCCACGCGTGGCTCCGATTGTGGCTTTGGGGTCAGCCTGCTGGGACGAAGCTTCCATCGGCCAGAGCCCGGAAAGCAGCGCCGAGCTGCCCAGAAGCAAGAAGCGCATATGACGCCTGGAGATCATCGTTCGCCTACCCACCGCATCTGCTGCGACGAGTTCATCAATTCTATAATTATTATAAGATGAACTGTGCCGATTCCTGTCTGGTGGGCGTGTGTACAGGAAGCGGCGGGTGTGCGATTGAAACATCCTGCGGCGCGTTGAACGTTATTGAGCGTATTCGTCGTGCCGGTCGGGGGCGCGGTTCCCCGCGCCGCGATTGCGCCGCCACATCGCCGGCGTGGTCCCGACCATGCGCCGGAACACCCGCGTGAAGTGGGCCTGATCCGAAAAGCCGCTCGCGACCGCCACGTCCGTCAGCGACAGATCGCGCCGCGCCAGCAGGTCCTTGACCTTCGAAAGGCGCGCCTGCATCTGCCACTGGTGCGGCGGCACGCCGGTCGAGGCCTTGAATGCGCGGCAGAAATGGGACTGGGACAGGCCGGTCAGGTCCGCGAGTTCCTGCAGGCGGATCGTGCGCATGCAGTGGGACAGGATGTAGTCGGTCGCCCGCCGCAGCTGCCACGGCGGAAGCTGGACGTGCTTGCGCTCCTTCTTGCGGCCGATCTGGAAGGCGGCGACGAACAGCGCCGTGGTCAGGCTGTCGCCGTAGAGGCCGTGCAGCTCGCCGGGATGCAGGCACTCGGCGGCGATCAGGCGCGCGATGCTGAGCACCCGCTCGTCGGAGAAGGCGATCCGCGGGGTTTCCACCACCGCGCGGTCGATGGCCTCGTCGAACCGCTCGCCGATGGCGGCCATGTCGAAATGCAGGTCGAGGTGACGCAGACGGCAATCGTCCTCCACGCGCGACCAGATCCGGACATCGGCGGGAATGTAGCTGATGGCCTGCCCGCCGGCGCCGCCCAGTTCCCGCGTCGTCTCGGGCGTGGTGCCGAGCCGGATATCGCCGGCGCCCGACTTGTCGAGCACGATGAACATGCGCGGATCGGGCGAGACATATTCGCCCCGGGCACCCCGGGCGAGGGACACGTTCCAGACGTCGGCAACGACGCCGTGCCAGTCGCGATAGCGCAGGTCGTCGACGACGGTGACGCCTTCCAGCCGCGTCTGCATTCTCGGTCGAAACGCCATCACCAGGGCCTTCCCGCTCGGACACCTCGAAAGCTGCCGGCCGAAGCGGCGGCGTCGCCGGCGGGGTCGCCTGCGTCGGCCGTGCGCTTTCGGTTGCGATCTGGTGCGCGCCGCCGCATGGAGAAGCCCGGCAGGCCAAGCGCACGCATCCTGTGTGCGCAACAGCCGATTCTTTTGCAAGAACAGTAGTTTATATAGATTCCAGTCTACCTCTCCGCTCTAGGCGGACCCGCGTCGCGGCCATCGTCGAAAGCGCATTCCTTTGAGCGGGATAGGCCCCGGGGCGCGCCGAACCGCGCGCGCCGGTGCGTGGCGCGGCCGGACGCGAAAGCGGACAGGTTGTTGCGAAATTGACACGCATTCGCGTGAGCGCGACGACTGGCAGTCCTCACGGCTGCGGGGCAGCCTCCTGCGGGCCGGCGTCCTTCGAGCCAGCATCCTGCGGAGCGGCGTCCTGTGGAGCGGCCTCCTGCGGGACCTCGTCGTCCGCCGGCTCGACGCGGTCGATCCGCATGTTGGAGAACTCGATGCGGCCCGAGATCTCCCGGTCCAGGTTCGTCTTGGCATTGATCACAAGGTCGAGCCGCTGCGCGGCGCACTTGTCGTCCGGCACCACGAACGCGAACTTGAAGCCGGTCCACGGACTCGAACCGGAGAAGCCGCTCGTCTGGCCGAGCATCCGCCGCGCGTCCGGCTCGAGGCAATAGAGCCGCCAGACGAGGCCACGCTCGACCTTGAGCCGGGTCATGCTGACCTGTCCCTGCAGCTCATAGGAGCCGGGCGGCAGCACCAGCGTCTGGAAGAGGTGCTGGAAAGTGACGCGGCCGCCCATGAACTCGATCCGCAGCGCATTGTCCTCGTCCCGGAAATTCTTGCGCAGGATGCGGATATCGACGTTCGGCAGCTTTCCGATCTGCCAGAAGAACGGCGACCCGTCGTTCTTCTGCTTGAAATCACCGTTGACCAGCAGCGAGCGTTCGACAAGCGCCCTTGTTGCGCCGTCGAGCGTGCCAAGCCAGAAATCATGCGCCGCCTTGTACTGGGCTGCCTTCACGAGCTGGGCGATGTAGTTCAGTTTCTCCGCTTCGGTCGGCGGCGCGTTGCTCGCCTGCAGCCCGGTGATCAGGGCGGTGAGCGTGCTCGTATCGGGCTGCTGCTGCACGAGGCTCGCGAGGAATGCCGACCGCCACGGCGGATCGAGGGCGAGGCGGGCTTCGACGAGCGGCCGGATCTGCGGGGACGCGGCCAAGGCCGCGAGCAGCCTGAACAGGTCCGGCTGAAGCTCGGGATAGGTGCGCGCCAGCGCGTCGGTGCGATAGATCGCGCCCTCGATGTCGCCCTGTTCCAGCATGCTGGCGACGAGCCGGGCCTGCAGGCCGCTGTCGTGGAACATCCGCGCCGCGGCAAGCCGCATCAGCGTGTCGGCCTGACCGGGATCGCCGCTCCGGCGGGCGATGTCGGAAAGAACGTCGAGCGCCCGGTACTCCAGCGGATCGGCCCGCAAGGCGGCGAGAGCCGAACGGCGGGCGGCGTCGAGCTGCCCCTGTTCCGCGTCGCGCCGCGCCAACTGCACCAGCGCGTCGGAATTGTCGCCCTGCCAGAACAGCGCCCGTTCCGGCTCGCCTTCCGCGGCGAACCGCGCCGAAAGCCCGAACGACAGCACCGCCCACAGCAGCCATAGGGCAACCGCAGCGAGGGCACCGGCCAGAACCATCCGCCGACGGCTCAAGCCCCGGCCCCCGGTCATGCGGGCACCCGGAGCGCCGTGGGTTGGCTCGGCCTGCGACATCGCTCGTCCTATCCCGTCTTCCCGCCCGGTTCGACGGTCATGGAAGCATCTTTTCCATGGCGATCAGTCGAACCGTGATTCATGCCGGACTATGCCTAGAGCATAATGCGTCCAGATCGAAGCGGTCTGAGTGATCACGAGATGCCGAGGCTCCGGATACCGACGCGATTTCACGCCGCCGGGCGATTTCATCCGGTCGGCGGGCGCGGGGGGCGCGGCGGTGAACCGTCGCGTCCCGGAAGACCGCGCGGCGTCAGAGCCCAGCGCAGGCGGCGCGCAGCCGGGTCTGGGGAATGTCGAGCCCGTGCTGCTCGGCGAGCGCGATCACCGGCGCGAGGCGGCGGCGCTTCTTCTCCGCATGGTTCTGCGCGATGTCGGCGATGCGGTGCGCCAGGAACGGATTGAGGAAGCGGTCGCGCACTTCGCCGGCATAGGCCGCGGCTTCCTCGCCCAGACCTTCGGCCGCGAACACCGGCAGCACCTCTTCCGCCCACACCGCCTCGAGGTCGGCGCGGATCGCGGGATCGTTCATGATCTGCAGCACGGTCTCGTCGGCGGCGCGGCCGCCTTCCAGCCAGCGCTCGGCCAGATAGGTGTGGCCGAGATTCAGCAGGTGCAGCTTCAGCCGCTCATAGCGCGGCAGGTCGTCGGTCACGACGATGGCCTCGTGGCGGCAGGGCAGCACGAGCCCGTCCTGCGCCTCGATGGCCCACAGCGCGTAGGGCTCGGCGACCGCGCCGACCGGCTGGATCGGTTCGGACACGATGCGGTCGACGAGGCTGTTCGCCCACCGGCAGCGTTCGTGCAGGTAGGCGACGAACCCCTCCGAAAGGCCCCATGCACCGGCGAGCCCCGCCACGAGATCGCGCAGCCGGTCGCCGTTGCGGGAGACGAGCTCGCAGGGGAACAGCGAGATCGGCGCGTCCGGGCGCTTCTGCCAGCGTGCGAACAGCAGCACGGCCAGCTTCGCCGGGAAGCTGCGCGGCACCCGCGTGGGGTCGGCGATCAGCGCGGCATCGTCGCGCTCGTCGAGGTCGAACCCGCGGTCGCCCGTGTTGGAGAGGATCACGGCCGCCTCTTCGACGGCGATGCGGCGCACCTCCGCCCAGTCACGGTCGGCCTGCAAGGCGCGGCGCACGGCGCGGCCGCGCCGCTCCTCGTCGATGCGGCTTCCCGCCTTCAGGCCTCGGATGCGGACGGGATAGCCCGCTCCGTCCGCCATCGCGGCGATGCGTGCGGCGCTTTCCGGGCTCGCGGTCGTCTGCACCACGGCGACGGGGCCGAGGGCCTCGCCCGCCTCCATCGCCTCGGAAACGAACAGGTCGGCGTGGGCCTGCAGGAAGCGGCTGGTGCCGAACTGGAGAATGGGAGTGGAGAGCGTGGACATCAGACCTCGATGATCGCCTTGACGACCCCTGCGGCGGGATCGAGCAGCCCGGAGAAAAGCGCCGGCACCTCGGCGAGCGTCATGCGGTGGGTGTTGAGCGCGTCGGAGGGGATGCGACCCGCCCGCATCGCCGCCATCACGGTCTCGAAATCCTCCACCGTCGCGTTGCGGCTGCCGAGCAGCGTGGTCTCGCGCTTGTGGAATTCCGGATCGGAGAAGGTGATGTCGCTGGAGACGATGGAGACGAGCACATAGGCGCCGCCGTGGCCGACGAAGCGGAAGCCGCGTTCCATCGCCTTGGGATTGCCGGTCGCGTCGAACACCACGTCGAAGAAGTCGCCGCCGGTGACGCGGGACAGGTCGTCGATGTCCGTCTCGCCGATCTGCACGGTGTGCGCGACGTTGAGATGGGCGGCGCAGAAGGCGAGGCGGTCGGCCCGGGTGTCGAGCACGGTGACGGCCGCGCCGCGCAGGCCGGCGAAGATCGCCACCGCCATGCCGATCGGGCCGGCGCCGACCACCAGCACGTGCTGGTCGGCATGGACCGCGCCGCGCCGCACCGCATGGGCGCCGATCGCGAGGAACTCGATCATCGCCGCCTGGTCGAGGGTGATGCCCTCGGCCTTGCACACGAACTGCTGCGGCAGGCTCAGATATTCGGTCATGCCGCCGTCGCGGTGCACGCCCAGCACCTGCAGGTTCCGGCAGCAGTTGGTCTTGCCGATCCGGCAGGCCCGGCACTGGCCGCACGACAGGTAGGGGATGACGTAGACCGGATCGCCGGCTTCGAGCACCGATCCTTCCGGCGCCTCCTCGACCACGCCCGACAGCTCGTGGCCCATCACGCGCGGATAGGACAGATAGGGCTGGTTGCCGGTGAAGATGTGCAGGTCCGTTCCGCACACGCCGATGCGCTTGATGCGCACCAGAACCTCGCCTTCGCCGCGGGCCGGCTTCGCCGTGTCGCTCGCGGTCAGGGTGCGGGGCGTTTCGCAGGTAATCGTCAACATGGGGATCACTCGATCGGAACGGAGGAGGGGGACTTGCTGGGGACGGCCGGGCGCGCGCCGGGCGCATCGAGCCGGTAGAACGTGCGGGCATTTCCCCCGAACACGGCATCGTGGTCGGCCTCGGGCACGAGGCGCAGGCACATGTCGAGCCACGCCTCGTAGGTGCCGGCGAGGCGCACGACCGGCCAGTCGCTGCCCCAGAGCACGCGGTCACGGCCGAACAGTTCGAGGATCGTCTCGATATAGGGCCGCAGCGACGGCAGGTCGCGCCGGTCCCCGGCCTCGGTCAGGAGACCGGAGAGCTTGCACGAGACCTGCGGCATCGCCGCGAGCCGCGCCATAGCGCTGCGCCAGAAACTGAACGCGCCGGTGGCGATGAACGGCTTCGCGCCGTGGTCGATCACGATCGGAAGCGCGGGATGCCGCTCCGCGAACCGCGCCAGCGCGGCGAGATGCTGTGGAAACACCAGCGCGTCGAACCGCAGATCGTGGGCGATCATGGCTTCCACGGCCGGATCGAGCGCGGGATCGTCGATCCAGTCGGCATCCGGCAGCGATTGCAGCATCGGCCGCAGCGCCTTCAGCTTCGGGTGGGCGGCGAGTTCCGCGATCCGGGCCGGGGCGTCGGCGGCCTTGAGGTCGACCCAGCCGACGACGCCGAGGATGAAGCAATGGTCGTCCGCGAGGCCCAGCATGAACCGGGTGTCGGCCACCGTCGGCAGGGACTGCACCACCACGGTGCCGTCGACCCCGGCCGCGTCGAGCGTCGGCTCCAGATCCGGCGGCAGGAAATCGCGGTAGATCGCGGCGAGATCCTGCGGCGGCCATTCGCCGACCCGGTCGCGCATGAGCCAGAAGTGCTGGTGTGCATCAATCCGCATGGATCAAACCTCGACGGGCGCCGTCGCGCCACCGGCCGCGAGCCTGCCTCACCGGCACCGCGCCGGCCATCAAATCATGGCCGGCCGCGGCACCGCAAATGGATGCGACGGCGATTTCACGGGCCGGGTTCGGTCGCGGGGTTCGGCCGCGGCCGGGCCGAACCGGATGGCGTCGACGGGATTGAAGCCGGCCGGGCTGCAATCCGATCGACGCGGATACCGCCCGCGGCCGAAGCCGCGGGCGATACCGACAGTCCGAGCGGGCGTCAGTACAGGACGTTCTGCGCCGCGGGGCTGTCGATGTTCTCCTTGGTGACGATCACGACACCGGTGTCGATGTGCTTCTCCACCTTCTGCTTGTCGATCACCTTGGCGACGGTCTCGAGGCCGAGCTGGCCCATCTGGAACGAGCCCTGCACGGCGATGGCGGCGAGCGTCCCGTCACGCACGAAGTTCTGCAGGTCCTCGTTGCCGTCGAAGCCGACGCCGACGACCTTGCCGGCCTTGCCGGTCTGCACCAGCGCGCGGCCCATGCCGATGGCGGTCGGCTCGTTGGCGCCGAAGATGCCCTTCAGGTCCGGGTTGGACGACAGCACGTCGGTGGTCTGGTTCAGCGCGGTCGCCATCTGCGACTGCGAGTAGAACGGGCCGACGATCTCGAGCTTGGAGTTCGCCTTGATGTAGTCGGTGAAGCCGCCGACGCGGCCGATCTCGGAACCGGCGCCCGCGACATAGGACATGATCGCGATCTTGCCCTCGGTGCCGATGCGCTCGATCAGCGCCTTGGCGCAGAGTTCGCCGGCCTTGCGGTTATCGGTCGAAAGCAGCGCCTGATAGTACTGGTCGCCGCTTTCGGCGACCTGCGAGTCGATCAGGATCACCGGGATGCGGGCTTCCCAGGCCTTCTTGATGGCCGGGACGAGCGCGTCGGGATCGGACGGGGCGAGCACGATGCCGGCCACATGGCGGTTCACCGCGTTCTCGACCATGTTGACCTGGTCGGCGATGGCGGATTCGGCGGCCGGACCCTGGAAGGTCATGGTGTAGCCGCTGAGGTCCTTGAGGGCCGCGTTCGCGCCCTTCTGGACGTTCTGCCAGAAGGTGGAGTTCACGGTCTTGACGATGACGGCGATTTCCTTGTCCGCGGCCTGCGCGGAAGAAGAGAACGCCCAGATGGCGGCGACGGACGCGAGCGCGCCGACGATAAGCTTACGCATTGATATTCCTCCAGACTTCAGCATTTGATGGGATATAAATGAAAGGCTGAGCGTGCGGGAAGTTGACCTTCCTTCTTGTCCGCGGGCGCCCCGAGCGCCCGCAGCGTTCCAGTGCGCCGGGCAAGGCCCGGCGCCGTGCCGTCGTCAGCGGCGGTTGCGGAGCTGGTCGATCCAGACCGTGCCGAGGATGACGAGGCCGATGATGATCTGCTGGGTGAAGGCCGAGACGCCGTTCATGTTCAGGCCGTTGCGCAGGATGCCGATCACGAACGCGCCGATGGCGGTGCCCGAGATGGTGCCGACGCCGCCGATGAGCGAGGTGCCGCCGATCACCGCGCTGGCGATGGCGTCGAGCTCGTAGGCGATGCCCTCGTTCGGCTGCGCCGTGACGAGGCGGGACATCAGCACGCAGCCCGTGAGGCCCGCGAGCGTGCCCGACAGGATGTAGGTGAAGTTGGTGACGCGGGTGACGTTGACGCCGGAGAGCCGGGCCGCCTCGACATTGGAGCCGACCGAGTAGATGTGGCGGCCGAGCACGGTGCGCGTCAGCATCAGCGACACCGCGATGGCGATCACCACCATCAGGATGACCGGGTAGGGGATGCCGGGGAACGTCACGTTCGGGAAGCCGTCGTCGCCGATGGTGACGATGCGGAACAGGGCGCCGTTGCCGAGTTCGCCGAAGGCGTCGCCGAGACCGGACACGGCCCGCGCGCCGGTGATTTCGAGCGCGATGCCGCGCGCCACCATCATCATGCCGAGCGTGGCGATGAACGGCGGCAGCTTCATGCGGGTCACGAGGATGCCGTTGATGAAGCCGCAGGCGGTGCCGACCAGGATGCCGATGAGCATGGCGAGCGGAACCGGCAGGCCGAGTTCCTTCACCGCCAGCGCCGCGGCGACGCCGGCCAGCGCCAGCACCGAGCCGACCGAGAGGTCGATGCCGCCGGTGATGATGACGCAGGTCGCGCCGATGCCGAGCAGCGCGATCGACGTCACCTGCAAGGCGACCGTCATGGCGTTGTTGACGGTGAAGAAGGCTTCGCTCGTCGTGGCGAAGATCGCGGTCAGGGCGATCAGGCTGCCGAGGGCCGCGAACTTCTGGATCAGATCTTTCTGCTTGTCGTTCATGACGCTTAACCTGGCACCCTTCAGTGCGCCGCCCGGACGTGGCCAGAGGCGTAGTGCATGATTTCTTCCTGGCTCGTCTCGCGCGTATTGAGGATGCCCGTGAGATGACCCTCGTGGAAAACGGCGACGCGGTCGGTCAGGCCGAGAATTTCCGGCAGTTCCGAGCTGATCATGACGACGCCGATGCCCTGGGAGGCGAGTTCGTCCATGATCTTGTAGATCGCGAACTTCGCGCCGACGTCGATGCCGCGGGTCGGCTCGTCGAAGAACATGATCTTCGACTGCCGGAACAGCCACTTGCCGATGATGATCTTCTGCTGGTTGCCGCCGGAGAGCAGCCGCGCGACCTGATGGATCGACGGCGTGCGGATGTTCAGAAGGTCGACATAGGTCCGGGCGACCTCGGCTTCCTTGCCGAAATCGATCAGGCCGCGGCTGGAAACGCCCTCCATGTTCGCCATGGTGGTGTTGACCGCGACCGACATCTTGATCGCCAGACCCTGGCTCTTGCGGTCCTCGGAGAGGTAGGCGAAGCCTTCCCGGATCGCGTCCTGCGGCGACTGGATCGAGAGCTTGCGGTCGCCGAGGAACACCGAGCCGGACTCGAGCGGGTCGGCGCCGAAGATCGCCCGGGCAACCTCGGTGCGTCCCGCGCCCATCAGCCCGGCGAAGCCGAGGATCTCGCCGCGCCGCAGCGTGAAGCTCACGTTCTCGAACGCGCCCTTGCGGGTCAGCCCCTCGACGCGCATCAGCACGTCCTCGGTCGGCACCGAGATGCGCTCCGGGAACTTCTCCTCCAGCGAGCGCCCGACCATGCGCGACACGATCTCGTCGACGGTCGTCGCCTTGAAGTCGTCGGTGGAGACGTAGCGGCCGTCGCGCAGCACGGTCACGCGGTCGACGATCTCCGCCATCTCGTCCAGGCGGTGGGAGATGTAGACGATGCCGACGCCGGAGCGCTTCAGCTCGTGGATGACCTTGAACAGGAGCGAGGTCTCGGACTCGGTCAGGGACGAGGTCGGCTCGTCCATGATCAGAACCTCGGCGTCGAGCGACAGCGCCTTGGCGATCTCGACCATCTGGCACTGGGCCACCGACAGCGTGCGGGTCAGCGCGCCGGGATCGATGTCGACGCCGAGCCGGTCGAGGCAGCGCTTCGCATCGGTGCGCAGCTTGGCCCGGTTCACGAACGGGCCGCGGCGCGGCTCGCGGGCGAGATAGATGTTCTCTGCGACCGAGAGGTGCGGGACGAGGTTCAGTTCCTGGTGGATGATGGCGATACCGGCGGCTTCCGCCTCCAGCGACGAGGCGAACCGGCGCTCCTCACCCTTGTAGATGATCCGGCCGGCATTCGGCTGGTAGAGCCCGCTGAGGATCTTCATCAGCGTCGACTTGCCTGCGCCGTTCTCGCCGCAGAGCGCATGAACCTCGCCGCGGCGCAGGTCGAACTGCACGTCGCTCAGCGCCTTGACGCCCGGAAATTCCTTGGTGATCCCCTCCAGCGAGAGGATAGTCTCGCCGAGACGGGCGTCGGCGGGCGAGGCTGCTCCGGCGGCCTCGCCGGCGGGCGCCGACGTCGGGCCGAATCGGTCGCTGAGACGTGACAGGAGTCCCGGCATCCTTCCTCCCCATGACAACTCGCCTCAGGCTTTGCCCGATGCGGCCCCGTGCTTTGCGGGTTGATGGTTTGCTGGCTGGTCAAGCCAATCTGCGAAACGAATACGGCCGGCGCTTATTATGGTCAAGCCAATTCTGGATTGAAGCCGGAACAGGCCGCCGTCTGCGCGGCAAGACGCTGAAAGAACGTGCATATCGCCTTGGACGCCAACATGTTGTCAGGCCAATCGGCCCGGCTTATGGTAAGGCCAAAATCAAAAGCGCCTCCGACAGATCCGCGAGCGGACCCGTGACGGAGGCGGAAGGGAGAAACGGTGCAACAGCCCAAGTTCGTCGAATCGCGGCGGCTCTATCAGCAGGTCGCAGACCAGATCCGCGCCCTGATCCACACCGGCGATTTCGCCTCCGGCACGCGGCTTCCGGCCGAGCGCGAACTCGCCCAGCAGCTCGGCGTTTCGCGCCCGTCCCTGCGCGAAGCGCTGATCGCGCTTGAGATCGAGGGCAGTGTCGAGATCCGCATGGGTTCGGGGGTTTATGTCGCCACGACCCCGGGGCGGTCGCACCCTTCACCATGGCCGATGGGCGAAAGCCCGTCGGAGCTGGTTCAGGCGCGCGCGGCGGTCGAGGGCGCGGTCGTGATGATGGCGTGTGCGCGGATGACGCCCGAGACGCTGGCGGAGTTGCGGGACACGCTCGCCAGCATGAAGGCGGACATCGCCGAGGGGCGAAAGCCGCTGGAGCACGACCGGCGCTTTCATCTCGCCATCGCGGCGCAATCGGGAAACTCGGTGCTGGCCCGCATCGTCGGCGACCTGTTCGACGAGCGCCACAGTCCGATCTCGATGCAGCTCAGCGCGCGGTTCGAGACACCGGAGACGTGGAACCGCGCGGTCGCGGAGCATGAGGCGATCTATGCGGCCCTTGAAGCGAGCGACCCCTTGCTCGCCCAGTCCGCGATGCGGATGCATCTTCAGGCATCGAAGGAACGCTGGGTCGGGCGCCCGCGACGGCTCGATTCCGATGCCCTGTCGGAGGACGAGTCGCCGCTGGAATCCTGAACCCGCGCGACAGCCGCCCGGCGTGCGCCGGGCACTCAGGCGTCGTGCGCCGCGCTCTTGCGCACCAGGAAGGTGTTGGAAACGAACGCGGTCGTGTCCGCCGTGAACGCATCCTCCTGCACCTCGATGCAGATCATCCCGTGCCGCGCGAACAGTTCGAACAGCGCGGCCTGCGGGAACATGTGCATCTCCATGCCGTCGATCGGCCTGGCAAGGTATTCGTCCCACACGAACCGGTAGCCGAGGCAGTAGGTCGGCACCTGAAAGAACGCGAACCCGCCCGGCTTCAAGGCCGCGAAGATCCGGTCGAGGATGTAGCCGATCACCGGGGGCGGATTGTGCTGCAGCACGATCAGCGAGAAGAACAGGTCGAAGGGTTCCAGCCGGTCGAGCACGTCGAATCCGTCGAGATGCCGGAAGTCGATGTTGCCGATGCCGTGCTGCTCGGCATAACGGCGGGCGATCTCAAGATGCGGCCGCGAGATATCGCAGCCGATCACCCGCGTCACGTCCCCCGCGAGGGCCGCGGTGATCCTCCCGACGCCGCATCCGAGCTCGAACGCGGTCCACGACGGATCGATCGTGCGGTCCGCCCGCTTCAGCGCGGCCTTCAGGAGCGCCACGCTCTGCCGGCCGGAGGCGTAGAATGCGTCGATGTGCTCGGCGAGCTTGTCCTGGCGATAGTCGTCGCTGGTCAGCACCGACCAGTGCGGTTCTTCCTCGCCGAGCTGGCGCCATGTCTCGCCGACGCGGGCGAGCATGGCGGCAAGCTGGTCCGGCGGGCCGTCGAGCTGGAGCGCTGCCGGCGGCGCCGTCATGTGCCGGCCGAGAACGGACGCGCCCGATCCCATTCCGCCCGAGCCGGTCCGGAATTCCTCGGAATGGAAGAACTGCCTTCTCAAATCCGAGAGATCGCGGGCGCCGAGATGAGACCGCACCGCTTCCTCGCTCTCCGGCGGCCTGCCGAGGATGAGTTCATAGGCCTTCACGACGTCATCGCGCGTCACCGCGCGTGCAGCAGCGTCAGTCATGGGCGAACCTCACAACAGAGGGATGCGCTGGACCGTCTTCCGACAGGATGACGACCCCGGTCGGCACGAAAGCCGTCCGGCTTCAGTCACTTGGGCACGTCTCTTCCGTTCCGGATCGCGCCGACCCGGACGGATAGGTTCAAAGCATTGAATCTGGCGTGATTTACCGCCGCTCGGACAATCCGGTCCGACCGAAAAGCGCTCTGCATATCCCGTTCAGATCGAACCGATCTGAACGACAAGGATATGCTCAAGCCATTGAATCTGGAGCGCTTTCTGGTCGCTCGGACAATCCCGTCCGACCGGAAAGCGCTCTAGACCTGAATCCAGTTCGAGGCCGGCCCCCCGCCGCGCAGCAGCGCCGGGGGAACGGGCGATGTCTCTGCGGTTGCGGAAGACCGCGCCGATGGGGGCTTCGGCGGCTCCAGGGCCTCCAGGAACAGCCGCGCCCAGGCATCGATGTCGTTCTGCATCACCACGGCCATCATTCGCGCGTGGCGCGCGCGGCGCTCGTCGAGGGGCATCTCCAGCGCCCGGCGCAGCGCCATCGCCATGCCCTCGATTTCGTGGGGGTTCACGATCAGCGCGCCGTTCGACAGCTCCGGCGCCGCGCCGGCGAACTGCGACAGCACCAGCACGCCCGGATCCTCCGGGTCCTGTGCGGCGACGAACTCCTTGGCGACGAGGTTCATGCCGTCACGCAGCGGCGTGACGAGGCCGACATTGGCGGCGCGGTAGAAGCCGGCGAGCGCCGAGCGCGAGTAGGTCTTGTTGACATAGCGCAGCGGCGTCCAGGCCACGTCGCCATAGAGCCCGTTGATCTGCCCGGCCTTGGTGGAGATGAAGCGGTCCATCTCGGCATATTCCGGGACCTGCGTCCGGCTCTTCGGCGTGATCTGCACGAACGTCATGCGGTCGTGCCACTCCGGCGCGGTGCGCAGCAGCGTCTCGTAGGCTTCCAGGCGCTGCGGAATCCCCTTGGAATAGTCGAGACGGTCGACGCCGAGAATCAGCTTCCGGCTGCCGAGGCTCTCGCGGAAGCTCTTGATGTAGGCCGTTCGTGTCGCGTGGCGGGCGCGCCTGGCGAAGGCGTCCGTCTCGATCGAAACCGGAAAGGCGCCGATGCGCACCTGCCGGTTGCCGATCTGGTAGAGGCCGTCGTCGTCGATCGCCGTCGCGCCGAGGGTCTCGAGATAGCGGCCGAAATTGTCGCGGTCGGTCGCCGTCTGGAAACCCACCAGATCGTAATAGGACAGCGCGCCGATCACTTCGGCATGGCGGGGCAGGGCCTGGATCAGCTCCGGCGGCGGCATCGGAATGTGCAGGAAGAAGCCGATGCGGTTGGTGTGCCCGCGCGCGCGCAGATACCGCGCCACCGGCATCATGTGGTAGTCGTGCACCCAGACCACATCGTCCTTCGCCACGGTCTTCGAGACGTGATCGGCGAAGATCTCGTTGACGCGGAAATAGCCGGAGAGGTCGGAGCGCTGGAACTCCGCCAGGTCGACCCGGTAATGCAGGATCGGCCACAGCACACGGTTGGCGAAACCGTTGTAATATTCCTGGAAATCGGCGTCCTTCAGGTCGATGACCGCGTAGGTCAGCTTGCCTTTCCGCGTGATGGTGGGTTCCGCCGACGGTTCCTCGGCGATGTTGCCGCTCCACCCGAACCACACGCCCGACCGGCCCTTGAGGGCGGCATTGACGGCAACCGCAAGCCCGCCGGCAGCGGCCTTGCTGCCGGGGTCCGGGATGGCGACGCGATTGGAAACGACGAACAGACGAGACACGGTTCAGATCCTCCGCTCTGCGGGTTGAGCCTGCGCGAGGCGATGGACGAGGCGACGCACGGCGGCGGCGTCGGAAAGGCTGGTGCGGGCGCCCGGAAAGCTCCGTCCGACCGCGAATGCCGTGCCGCCTGCGGCGAGGGCGGCGGCGAAGCCGTCCTCGTCGGTCACGTCGTCTCCGAAGAACACCGGGAACCGCCCGGCGAACGGCGGCCGCTTCATGAGCGCCTCGACGGCGCCGCCCTTGTGATGGCCGGAGGGCTTGATCTCGAACACCATGTGGCCGGGCAGGATGGCGAGGTCGTCGCGCCCGGCCACGATGTCGGCGAGTGCATGTTTCAGGGCCGGGCCGGCGTCCGGCTCGGCGCGGTAGTGCACGGCGAGGCCGACGCCCTTGTCCTCGGCGAAGACGCCGCGCCACCGGTTCGTGACCGCGCCGATGGCGGTTCGAAGTCCGTCGTCGATGCGCGGGGCGCGCACGTCGATCTCCGCACCCGTATCCGGCCGCAGCTCGATGCCGTGCACCCCGGCCGCCGGCAGCCGCAGCGGGGCGAACAGAGTATCCAGCTCGCGGACCGGGCGGCCGCTCACGAGCGCCAGGGCGCCGCCGGCTCTGCGGTGAAGTGCGTGGAGGTCGGACACCAGCGCCGCGGGAACGTGAACCCCCTCCGGCCGCTCGGCGATATCAAGCAACGTACCGTCGACATCGAAGAAGAATGCGCACTCTGCTGCGTCCAATTCCTCGTCTGAAAGCCCGTCTCGCGTATTGCCCGCCGGGCTGTCTCCGGCGTCTCGATCTCTCGAAGGGAGTGGTTGCGCGGATGGCGATGTCATCGGTGAGCGGCACCTCGTAATGCAGGACGATGCGCTACTAAAACAGTGCATCTCGCCGATCGGTTCCACCCCAAAATATGGGCAAATGCCCCAATACCATCTCCATCTGGCCATAAGTGCCTAGAAAGAAAGGCGATCTCCCGGCGGAAAAATGTCGCGCGAAGGCCTGCCGCGCCGCGCCGGGCGGCCGGTCATGGGGCGTCTCCGGGTTGGAATCGGCCTCGGATGGCCCCTGCCGGCCTGTGCCGGGCGTCGTGTGAAACGCGGGCGGAGGCGGTCTGGCTGCCGGGCGCCGCGACCGTCGCGCCGCGGCAGGTGCGGGCTCGGCGCGGGCACGCGCCGACGGCTTGAGCCGGGCGGCAGCGCACATCGGGCGCCACCCGGCTGTCGGGATCGTGCGTCCGCCGCAGCGTCCCGGTCAGAGCCGGTCGGCGTGCCAGCGGATGTGGTCGCCCATGAAGGTCGAAATGAAGAAATAGGAGTGATCGTAGCCTTCGCGCATGTTGAGCGTCAGCGCGATGCCGGCCTTGCGGCAGGCCTCCTCGAGCAGCCACGGCCGCAGGCCGTCGTTCAGGAAGCTGTCGGCGGTGCCCTGGTCGACCAGAAGTTCGTCCACCCGGTGGCCGTCCTCGATCAGCAGGGTGGAATCGTAGGCCCGCCACGCCGCCTCGTCGGCGCCGAGATATTTCTCGAACGCGGGGCGCGACCACCCGGCGGTCGAGGGCTGCGCGATGGGGGCGAAGGCGGAGACGGACTTGAACCGGCCGGGGTTCTTCAGGGCGAGCGTGATGGCGCCGTGCCCGCCCATCGAATGGCCGAAGATGCCCTGCCTGGTCATGTCGACCGGGAACTGCGCGGCCACCAGCGCGGGCAGTTCCTCGGCGATGTAGGTCGCCATGCGATAGTTGCGGGCGAACGGCGCCTCGGTGGCATCGAGATAGAACCCTGCGCCGCTGCCGAACTGCCAGTTGTCCTTCTCGTCGGGAATGTCGGCGCCGCGCGGGCTGGTGTCGGGGCAGACGATGGCGATGCCGTGCTCGGCGGCATGGCGGCGGTACTCGCCCTTGTCCATCACGTTCTGGTGGGTGCAGGTCAGGCCCGAGAGGTACCACAGCACCGGCACCGGTCCTTTCGCGGCCTGGGGCGGCACGAACACGGCGAAGGTCATGTCGCAGCCGGTCGCCTCGCTGGCGTGGCGATAGACGCCCTGGACGCCTTCGAAGCTCCTGGAGGTGGAGACGGTTTCCATGGCTCTGAACTCCTCGCGGCTGGACGCACGGTGCCGGGTGTCGGCGCGCGGGAGTGTGGCGAAGCGTCCGCGCTTTGCAAGCCGCTTCGCGCCTTCGGGCGAATTTCTCCGGCGCTGACGCGCCGTCGTCCGGCCGGTGTCGTCGGACGTCAGAACCGGAACGAGACACGGGCGCTGCCGGTCTGGGAGAAATAGTCCGATCCGATCTGGGTGTCGTAGTCGAGCCGGAGTTCCAGCCCCTTCTTGCTGATGAGCTGCACGCCGACGCCGAGGTCGGCGAGCGCATTCGGGATCTCCGACGTCGTCTTGAAGGTCCCGGCCGCCGTCGGCGCGCCGGCGAGGGAGGCGACGGTCTGCCAGTCGGTGTTCGTCAGGAACGTGGCGCCGAGCGTGCCGTAGGGCCTCAGCGTCAGGTCGTCGCCGAGGTCGTAGCGGGCGCCGATCTCCACGTTCGGGCTGAAGGCGAACGTGGTGTTGTTGGCGGAGTGGACCTTCCAGTTGAAGCCGCCGGCCCCCGTCTCCGAGAAGCTCGGCATCGAGGTATAGATCAGGTCGAAGTCGGCATAGGGCTTCAGGTACCAGTTCGCGAACGGGATCTCGTAGTTCACGCGCAGCCGGCCGGAGGCGTTGAACACGTTCGAGGCCGCGGTGCCTTCGTGCAGCCGGTCGCCGACCTGCACGGTGCGGGTGTTGTCGTACCAGCCGTAGCCGATATCGACCGCGCCCGAGATCAGCCACGGGCCGATCTGGTGCTTCAGCGCGGCCGAGACGTCGAAGCCCTGGCTGTTGGCGCTCGCCCAGCCGTTATTGCCCGAGAACCAGCCGGTATCGTAGGCGGCCGACAGGCCCAGGAACCAGTCGGGCATGATCTCCTTCTGAAGGCCGGCGCGGTAGGTCACCGAATCCACGCTGTAGCCGGCGGCGGTCGAGGTCGAGAACTGCCGGGCGTTGCCGGCGATGACGCGCGCCCAGGTGCACTCGCCTTCCTGGAGCAGCGTGCCGGTGCCGACGAAGGCCGGGCAGCTCATCACCGCCGACATCGCCGCGCGCGACGAGCCGGTCCTGGCCGAGGCGGCCGAGCCGAAGGTTTCCGGCGAGCCGGAGGCGAGCGCCGCCTGATAGGCGCTCGCCGAGGTCAGGTTGGCGAGTTCGCCATAGGCCGGCGCCAGCGCCGCCGAGCCGCCCGCGTTCCAGGTCGACTGCAGGTGCTGCGCATAGGCCGCCTCGTTGGAATTGAGCGGCAGGCCCTGCGGCGTGAAGTTCACCGACGGCGAGACCGTCATCGCGTTGCCGTTCTGCGCCACGGTCCAGGTGATCGGCAGGTAGACCGAGGGCGGCTTGATGCCCGCCGCGTCGTCGACCGCGAGCGCATCGGTGGAATTCAGCACCGTGTAGGTCGCCGGCAGCAGGTTCTTCACCACGTTGACCTCGACCTGGCCGCCGACATTCGCTGTGCCGGAGACGTTGACGAGATCGGCGGTCTGGCTGGCGAGGGCATTGATGTCGACCGCCAGCGTGCCGTCCCTGGTCTGGACGAACGCTCCGGTGAGGTTGGCCGTGACGATGGCGCCGGTCCCGCCGACATTCATCGTGCCGTAGTTGTTGAAGGTGCCCTGGCTGCCGAGATTGACGGTGTTGGTCCCGGCCGTGACGTAGGTGCCGTTGTTGTCGAAGGTGTTCGTCTCGCTCGTGCCGCCGGTGACGAGGTTGACGTCGCCGGTCACCGTGCCGTTGTTGGTCACGGTTTCCGAGCCGAACGAGCCGAGGATGGCGGTGCCGGAGCCCGCCGAAACCCTGCTGCCGGCGCCGATGGTGATGGTGTTCGTGCTGCCGCCGTCGAGTTCGATCGCCGCGCCGGTGCCCGAGCCGCCCGTCAGCGCGCCTGTGAAGGTCACGCCGATGGTGCCGGTGTATCCGGCATTCGGGTCGATGGCGCCGTTGGTTCCCTGCACGCCGCTCTGGGCGTAGATGCCGACCGATCCCGTGCCCGTCGCCGAAATCGTCCCAGCGAGGTCGATCGTGATCGTCCCGGGCGTGTGGCTCGGGTTGTTCGTGTCGGGGACGCCGGAAACGTCGATCGATCCGCTGCGGCTCGAGACGCCGGAGGTGGAGGGGATGGCGATGCCGCCCGTGGAGCCGACCGCGCCGCCGCCGCCCGAAAGGCTCTGGGCGAAGATGCCGTGGGCATTGGGGCCGGTGGTGGTGATCGTCGTCGTGCCGCCGGTGCCGTTGGTGATGCTGATGTCGCCGCCGACCCCGTTCGCAAGCGTGCTGCCGGAGAGGAAGGTGGCGTAGGTCATGCCGCTGCCGTTGAGCGCCCCGGTATAGCCGCCGCCGCCGCCGATCGACTGGGCGAACACACCGACCGCGCCGGTCCCGGTGGTGGAGATCGTGCTCTTGTCGGCGAGCGCGATAGACACCGGGCCGCCGTCGCCCTGGCCGCCGCCGAACGTGCCCGTGAAGGTGAGGGCGAGATTGGTGCCGCTGCCGTCCGCCGCGAAGCCGCCGCCGCCGCCGATCGACTGGGCGAGAACGCCGAACGCGCCGTTGCCCGCGGTGGCGATCGTACCGTTGTTCGTCACCTGCGCCGCGCCGCCGTTGCCGCCGCTGTCGGTGGAGCCGCCGATCTCCAGATTGATCGTGCCGGAAGCCGTCGAAAGCGCCTGCTGGTAGGCCTGGGCGTAGGACGTCAGGTCGATGCCGTCGGCCGCCAGCGTCTGGGCGATCTGGGTCAGCAGCGCCGCGTAGTCGGGATCGTCCTCGTAGGTGCTGACGGTATCGGCCGGGTTGATGATGAAAAGACCGCCGCCGCCGCCGATCGATTGCGCGGCGATGCCGTGGGATTCCTCGCCGCCCGTCTGGATCGTGCCGGAATTGGTCGCGATCGCCGTGCCGCCGGTGCCGGAAGAGCCGTTCTGCGGGACCTGGGTGTTGCCGGTCGGGCCGGAATAGCCGCCGACATGCAGCGTGCCGTTGTCGACGCTCGGATTGATCGACAGCGTCGAGGCGTCGGTCGCGAGGCCCGTCGCTCCGCCGCCGCCGCCGATCGACTGCACGAACATGCCGAACGAGCCGTCGCCGGACGTGCGGACGGTGTCGTTGTTGATCGCCGTCGCCGTGCCGCCGTTGCCTGCCGCGCCGCCCGAGCCGCCGGCCGCTCCGTCGAGATTGGCGATCGCGCCGCCGGAGACCGTCGCCGCTCCGCCATTGCCGCCGCCGCCGCCGATCGACTGCACGAACAGGCCGCTCGCCACGTCGCCGCTGGTGATGATGGTGCCGTTGTTGGTCGCGGTGGCCTCGTAGCCGTCGCCCGCGGCGCCGCCCTGGCCGCCGACCGACAGGTTCATGGACACGCTGATGTTCTTCACCGGGTCCGAATTGATCTCTTGCTTCAGCAGGCCGAGATTCTGGCCGATATCGCTGATCAGCGATTTGATCACGCTGGTGCCGAGCAGCTTCGCGAGGGTGCCGAGCTGGGTGCCGTCGCGGTCGGCGGAGGATGTGCCGCCCGAACCGCCGCCGCCACCGATGGACTGCACCTCGATGCCGTGAGATCCGTCGGCCGAAGTGGTGATGGTGCCGTTATTGGTCGCTTCGGCGATGTAGCCGTTTCCGGCGCTCCCGCCCGTCGCGCCGATCCCGAGATTGACGCTGTACTGGGTGGCACCGGTCGCATTTCCGGCGCCGCCCGAACCGCCGCCGCCACCGATGGACTGCACGAATATGCCGCGGGAATCGATGCCCGTCGTCGTGATCGAGCCCGAATTGGTCACCTGTGCCTGGCCGCCCGCACCGCCGCTGCCGCCCTTGCCGCCGACGCCGAGTTCGAAGCTCGCGGTTGTGCCGAACGACAGCGGAATGTCGCCCGCGACGCCCTGCACCGGCAGGCTGGTCGAGGCATAGGACGAGCCCATGCCGCCGGCGCCGCCGCCACCGCCGATGCTGGCGGCATAGATCGCGTCCGACGCGAAACCCGCCGTGGTCAGCGCGCCGCTGGTTGTCACGGTCACGGTGCCGCCGGTGCCGCCGCTGTCGGCCGCCTGGCCGCCGAGCGCCACGCCTACGCCCAGCTGGTAGCCCATGCCGTAGGTGTAGGTGTAGGACGTCGCGTTGCCGCCGTTGCCGCCGCCGCCGCCGATGCTGTAGGCGGCGATGGCCATCGACTGGTCGCCGATGGTGGAGATCTCGCTGCCCGTGTTGGTCACGGTCACGCTTTCGCCGTTGCCGCCGTTCGAACCGTTGCCGCCGAGGGAAACGGCGACGGAGCCGTTGGGATATTTGCCGTATGGCACCGAGTAGGCCGACGAACTGGACTGGCCGCCGGCACCGCCACCGCCGCCCACGCTGATCGCCTCGATGCCATAGGCGTCGAGGCCCGTTGTCGAGATGACGCCCTGGTTGGTGATGTCGACGGTGCCGCCGTTGCCGCCCACGCCGCCGTTGGCGCCGATGGCGATGGCGACGCTCGGGATCGCGAAGCTCGCCGCGTTGGCGTCGACCGAGCCGCCGACGCCGCCGCCGCCGCCGATGCTGATGCCGAACAGGCCCGCTGCGGCCGCGCCTGCGGTCGTGATCGCACCGGTTCCTGTGTTCGTAATGGAGACCGCGCCGCCCGTGCCGCCGCCGCTCGCGCCGCCGCCGACGGCTTCGGAGAACACCAGGCCGAACGAGCCGGCGTTGCCGCCGTTGGCACCGCCGCCGCCGATCGAAATCGCGTTGATGCCGTAGGCGCTGTCGCCGCCGGTCATGATCAGCGCCGCGTTGTTGACCTGGACGCCGCCGCCGCTGGCCGCGGTTCCGGCATTGCCGCCCTGGGAAACCCAGCCGTCGCCCTGGGCGCCGCCGCCGCCGCCGCCGCCCGCGCTCTGGGCGAGGATGCCGATGGCCGACGTCCCGGTCGTCATGATGGTGCCGGTGTTGCCGATGGAGATCGCGTTCGGATTCTGGCCGGTGAAGGAATCCGAGCCGCCGTTGCCGCCCGATCCGCCCGTGGAGTCGCCGAGGCTCGCGTTCAGGCCGCCGTCGCCGCCCACGCCGCCCGCGCTGGAGGCGAAGATGCCGTAGGAACTGGCCCCCGACGTATTGATGCTCGATGCGGAGAGGATGGTGATCTGCCCGCCGGCTCCGCCGTTGCCACCCGTGCCGCTCGACTCGTAGACATCGCTGCCGCCGGTGCCGCCCGCTCCGCCTTCGCTGGTGATCGAGATGCCGGGCGAAGACGCGCCGGTGGTGGTGATCGACGTGTTGGCCATCGTGCTGAGGGTAACCGAAGCGCCGCTGCCGCCTTCGCCGCCGTTGCTGGAGCTGTGGAACGCGGGCGCCTGGTCGACGTCGCCGCCGTCGCCGCCCTGAGCCGAGATCACGATGCCGGGTGAGGTCGTTCCGGCGGTCGTGATGGAGGTGGTGTCGCCTGTGCTGTCGCCCAGGGTGAACGTCACCACGCCCGCCGCTCCGCCGGCGCCTGCGTCCGCGGCGAGCGCGCCGCCCGCGCCGCCGTTGGCGGTGACGGAGATGCCCGGCGAAGCGCCCGCCCCCGTCGTCTTCACGGTGCCGATGAAGGTGACGGACACGTTGCCGGCCTGCCCGGCATTGTCGCCGTTGCCACCCGCGCCGCCCGAGCTGTCGAGATCGATACCGGCCGAGTTGCTGCCTGCGGTCGACACGGAACCATTGGGATCGGTCGACTGGAAGGTGATCGCCTCGCCGTTGCCGCCGAGCGGCACCGCTCCTTGAACATACTGGTTGAGCAGGGCGCTGCCGCCGGTCGCCACCGCCTCGATGCCCGGCGAGTAAGTGCCGGCCGTCGAGATCGTGCCGGCATAGTTCAGTGTGATGGTGCCGGCGTTGCCGCCGGAGCCCTGCGAGAACGGGAACGTGGTCTCGTTGTTGGCATCGCCGCCCACGCCGCCCGCGGACACGGCATAGATGCCCGGGGATTCGGTCGCGCCGAGTGTTGTGATGCTGGAGGCCGTGGTGGTCGTGATCGTGATCGCGCCGCCATTGCCCGCGGGATTGTCTGTGATGACGACCCAGCCGTAGTCGGAACTGCCGGTCGCGCCGCCCGTGGTGTTGACGGAAATGCCCGCCGAGGACGATCCGTTCGTCGTCAGCTGCGCGGCATTCGACAGCGTCACGGCGCCGCCGTTGCCGCCGTTGCCGCCGGCGGCGCCCTGCGATCCATCCCCGCCGTTGCCGCCCGTGCTCTCGATGAACATGGCGGCCGAATTGTCGAGCGCCGTGTTGATGACGGCGGCATTGGTGATGGTGATGCTGCCCGCGTTGCCACCGTTGCCGGCGTTACCGCTGGTGCCCATGCTGTTGGCGTAGCCGCCGCCGCCGTCGCCGCCGCTTGAGAGGGCGTAGAGCCCGATCGACCCGGTATTCGTCGTCGAGAGGGTCGAATTGGCCCAGGTCGTGACGGTGATCGTGCCGCCGTTGCCGCCGTTGCCTCCGTTCGCATCGGAATCGAGGCCGGCGGACCCGGCACCGCCGAGGCTGGTGACGCCGACGGCGGACGAATTCGCGCCGGTCGTCAAAATCTGCGTCAGCAGACCTGCCTGGTTCCCCACCGTCACGGTAGAGGCCGTGTAGGAGGCGGCAGATCCACCGTTGGCACCGCTGTTCGACGCCGACGTACCGGCCGCGCCGCTGTCGCTGGCGACCCATACGGCGGACGCCGTGGAGCCGCTGGTCGAAAGGAATCCGGTGACAAGGGCCGTCGCGCTGCCGCCCGAGCCGCCGGTGCCTCCGGTGGCGCCGTCGCCGCCTGCGCCACCAAGCGCATAGACGGCGATTCCGGCCGCGTTGCCGCCGGTCACCATCGCCGTGGTGGCAGATGCGGCCGAAAGGTTGGCGGTCACGTAGGCCGTGCCGGCGTTACCGCCGGTCCCGCCCTGTCCCGGCGTGGTCTGCCCCATGCTGGCGCCACCGGCGCCGCCGTTGGCGAAGGCGCCGATCGCCGGTGCGCCGCTGCCCGAGGTCGTGATGGACCCGGCGGCGTTGATGATCGCGGTCCCGCCCGTGCCGCCCGCGCCGCCTGCGCCGCCGACCGAGAGCCCGTCGCCGCCCGCGCCGCCCGCGCCGCCATAGGCATCGGCATAGAGCCCGAAGCTCGTTGCGCCCGTGGTCGTGATCACCGACGTGGTCGTCGTCGTAACCGTGGCGATGCCGCCGTTGCCGCCCGTTCCGCCAATGGCGCCGGCGCCGTAGAACGAGTCGCGGCCGGACGATTCGCCCACGCCGCCCGCGCCGCCGGTGCCGCCCGCTGCGCTCACGCCGACGCCGAACGAAAGTCCGCCGGACGTGGTGATGGTGCCCGAATTGCTGCCATAGACGGTGCCGCCGTTCCCGGCATTGCCGCCCGCGATGCCGTTCCCCTCATTGGCGGTGCCTGCACCGCCGGCGCCGCCATACGCCGTCGCCCAGATGCCGGCCGACGAGGTTCCGGACGTGATCAGGGTGCCGGAATTCTGCCCGACCGATGCCGCGTTGGTCGCGTCGACGGCATAGCCTTGGGTCACGGTGCCGTTCTGGATGGCCGCATAGCCGCCGGCATTGCCACCCGCGCCGGGATTGCCGCCGGAATAGGAGTTCCCCGAACCGACCGCCGCCTCTCCGGCGCCGCCGTCGACGAAGATGTAGAGCGCCGCCGCGTCGCTTCCGGCCGTGGTGATCTGGCCATTGTTGATTCCGGTGGCGGATCCGCCGTTGCCGCCATTGCCGCCGTTGCCGGCGCCGGATTCGAAGCCGCTTCCGCCGCCGCTTCCACCCGCGCCACCCGCGGAGTGCGCCAGAATGCCGGAGGAGGCGGACGAGATCGTCGAGATCTGGCCGTTGTTGGTCGCGGTGGCACTGCCGCCGTTGCCGCCGATGCCGCCGTCGGCGCCACCGTTCCAGCCCGACCCACTCTGGCTGCTCCCGCCGCCACCGCCGTCGGCCCAGGCATTGAGCCCGGAGCGCGGGGAACTTCCTGGAATGGAGATCGTGCCGCCATTGATGGCCGTCGCCGAGCCACCGTTGCCGCCGTTGCCCCCATCGGACGGACCCTGGGTGGGGTGATCGCCGTCCAGGCCCGCCGGCGCGCCCTGGCCGCCGCTGCCGCCGCTGGCGTTGCTGTAGAGCGCGAGGCCGGAGGTGTTGCCGGACGGGTTGGTGATGGTGCTGGTGGTGCCGCCACCCCCGTTGCCGCCGGGATAGTCGTTGTCGCCGCTGTCGCTTCCGTTGCCGCCCTGTGACGTGGAGGTAACCCAGGTGGAATTGTCGGTCAGGCAGCCGGTGGGGCTGCCGTTCACCGTGCAGGTCACGGCCTGTGCCGCGGCGGGCATGGGTGCGGCGAAGCCCAGCATCGGGCCCGCGAGCATGGTTGCCTGAAGCAGCGTGAGACGGAAAGAACGCGCGGAAGCGGTCACGATATTCCCCCAAGGCCGTCATACGGACGCGATCCGGCGCGGACCGGCGTCAGAACCCCGGCCAGAAGATACTCGGGACGGGAAATGACGTCCATGGATGAGACGGATTTCGCATGATTGTTTGTCCTCAAATTGGGTATCAATACATCGGTTGTATCGCATTCCGATCGATGTATATTTCATGACAAAGTCATTTATGATAAATCTGTGGTATATTGTTCCATTGTCGGAGTTTTATCCGATAAGATTTATCCTGTTGATGCATGGCATCCCAGTGATCGAGCGGTCATCCCGGCGCAATCCGTCAGAAGTCCATTTCCTCGGGGCCCGATGAGCCGGCTCCGCGGGCGGGGATTCCCTTTCAACGAGGCGATCAACCGCCTGGCGCATCGCGCGTCCACGGCGAAACGCCGCGTATCCCCCGGCTCGCGCCGGCGCATGATCGGGAGCGCCTGACCGCGCGGTGGCGCCGCTGCAATCCCAGGTGCAGATGCGCGGCCGGCATCATCGTCCATTAGGATCTGATTTCGTTTTTTCGGTAAAAGAGAGAACGAAAATGCCTGATTTCGACGTTGATTTCCGCTATTCGAACAGCCTGTCCGGCTCTGCGCAGTCCCCACGGCACGGCTCCCGTGGCGGAATCCCCCGCGCGCCGCCTTGAAATTCCGGGAGAGACCCTGCCGATGGCTGCCTTCCATGAAGAGAAGGTTCTCGACGTCCATCATTGGACCGATCGCCTGTTCAGCTTCAGGACGACGCGAGACCCGTCTCTGCGCTTCTCCAACGGTCACTTCACCATGATCGGCCTCAATGTCGACGGGCGGCCGCTGCTTCGGGCCTACTCCATCGCCAGCGCCAATCATGCCGACTATCTCGAGTTCCTCAGCATCAAGGTCGAGAACGGTCCGCTGACCTCGCGGCTCCAGCATATCAAGCCGGACGACATGATCATTGTCGGCCGCAAGCCGACCGGAACGCTGGTGACCGACTACCTGCTGCCCGGCAAGCGTCTCTACCTGCTCGGGACCGGCACCGGCCTCGCGCCGTTCCTCTCGATCATCAGCGATCCCGAGACCTACGAGAAGTTCGAGACCGTCATCCTCGTCCACGGGGTGCGCGAGGTCGCCGAGCTCGCCTATCACGACTACCTCACCACCGAGCTGCCGAACGACGAGATCCTCGGCGAACTCGTCTCGGCGGGCCTGCGCTACTATCCGACGGTCACCCGCGAGCCGTTCCGCAACCAGGGCCGGATCACCCAGCTCATCGAAAGCGGCAAGCTGTTTTCCGATCTCGGCCTGCCGCCCTTCAACAAGGACGAGGATCGCGTGATGCTCTGCGGCAGCCCCCAGATGCTGTCGGAGCTGAAGACCATGCTCGAGGCGCGCGGTTTCGAGGAAGGCAACACCTCGACGCCCGGCGACTTCGTCGTCGAGCGCGCATTCGTCGAGAAATAGGCGCGCCTGAAGCGTGCATGCGCGGTCCGCGGACCGCGCATGAGCCGCTCATTCGCGTGTGCCGGAATGCAGATCGCCCGGCCGGGAGCTCCCGGCCGGGCGATGTCGTTTCGATCGGTCTTCGACGGGCGGGCGGCGCTCCGGGACGCTCAGTCGAGCGTGATCTGGATCTTCACGTCCTGCGGCAGCGCCGCGTCGGCGCGCTCGAAGGCCGCCACGCTGTCCTCGAAGCCGTAGGTCGCCGAGATCAGCGGCTTGACGTCGATCTTGCCGCTTTCCATCAGCGCGATGGCGCGGTCGTAGACATTGGCGTAGCGGAATACCGTCACGACGCGGATTTCCTTGACCATCAAGGCCACCATGTCGATCGGAACCGGGCCCGCGGCCATGCCGACACAGACCAGCGCACCCCCCGGCCGCAGGCACGGCGCGGCTTCGTCGTAGGCGCGCGCGGCGCCGGAGCACTCGAACACGATGTCGACGCCCCAGCCTCCGGTCGCGGCCATCACCTGCCCGGCGAGCCCGGCCGGGTCGGCCGCGAGCGGCACGATCCCGTCATAGCCGGCGGCGATCCGCATCTTCTCTTGGGCGGGATCGAAGATCAGCACCCGCGCGCAGCCTGCCGCAAGCGCCGAAAGCGCGACCAGGATTCCGATCGGCCCGGCACCGAGGACAAGTGCCACATCGCCTGCCGCCACGCCCACCTTGTGGACGGCCTGCAGCCCGACGGCCAGCGGCTCCACCATCGCGCCCTCGGCCTGGCTGACGCCGTCCGGCAGCCGGTAGCAAAGCGAAGCGGGATGAACCACTTCCGGCGTCAGGCAGCCGTGCACCGGCGGCGTCGCCCAGAAGGTCAGCGACGGATCGAGATTGTAGAGCCCGATCCGGCTCGCCCGGCTGGAGAAGTCGGGGATACCCGGCTCGACGCAGACCCGGTCGCCCGGCTTGAGGCCGGCGACGCGGTCGCCGATCTCCACCACCGTGCCGGCGCCCTCATGGCCGAGCACCATCGGCGCCTCGACCACGAAGGGGCCGATGCGGCCATGGCGGTAATAGTGAACGTCGCTGCCGCAGATGCCGACGACGTCCATGCGGATGCGCACATCGCCCGGTCCGACATTCTGCGGCAGGTCGATCTCGCGCAGCCGGAGTTCGCGCGGCCGTTCCAGAACCAGAGCCCTCGCCATCACATCCTCACAGGCAGGTGTAGCCGGCGTCCGCGCGCAGGATCGCGCCGGTCATCAGGCTCGATGCGTCGGAGGCAAGGAACTGCACAACCGAAGCGATTTCAGAGGGTTTGCCCATCCGACCCATCGGTGTCAGGTCGAGCCAGCGCTCGATCAGACCGGGCTGGCTTTCGAGCCCGTGGAGCAGCGGCGTCTCGATATAGGTCGGGGCGACGGCGTTGACGCGCACTCCGCGCTTCGCCCACTCGACCGCGAGTGACCGGGTCAGGTGGTGCACGCCGGCCTTCGAGGCGTTGTAATGGCACTGCGGCTGGGGCGTGTTGACGATCTCGGCCGACATCGAGCCGATGTTCACGATCGAACCGCGCCCGGCCTCCAGCATCCGCCGGCCGAAGCCGCGGCAGGTGCGGAACACGCCGGTCAGGTTGACGTCGATGACGCGCTGCCATTCTGCGTCCGACATCTCTTCCGCCGGGGTGTTCGAGACGATGCCGGCATTGCAGACGAGCACGTCGAGCGGTGGCAGCGAGGCCGCGAGCGCATCGATCGCGGCGCTGTCGGTGACGTCGAGCGCGGCCGCGCGGGCGGCATGGCCGCGGGCGACCAGCGCCGCCGCGGTCGCCTCGGCACGGGCGGGATCGATGTCGGTGCAGACGACTTCGGCGCCGGTGGCGGCCAGCGCCTCGGCGCAGGCGGCGCCGATGCCCTGTCCCGCGCCGGTGACGAGCGCGAGCCGGCCGGCGAGATCCTGCCGCCCGCGATAGTCGATAGGGCTGCCTTCGGTCATGTCCTCCCCCTTCCTTTGTCTGTTCTCATGTCAGCGGACAGCGCAGCGGTTCCCCGCGCAGCGCCCGCAGCGCTTCTTCGGCTGCGAGCCTTTGCAGCGCGTCCACCGAGGCATCCGAATAGAAGGCCGCATGCGGCGACATCAAGACGTTCGGCGCGCGGCGGAGCGGGGAGTGGGGCGGCAGCGGCTCGATCTCGAACACGTCGAGCCCGGCACCGGCGAGATGGCCCGAGGTCAGAGCCGCGGCGAGCGCCGTCTCGTCGACCAGTCCGCCGCGGGAGGCGTTGATGACGATCGCCCCCTTCGGCAGCCGGGCGATGGCATCGGCATCGATCAGGTGTCGTGTCTCGGCGGTCAGCGGCAGGTGCAGAGAGAGCACGCCGGCTTCGGCGATGACGCGGCCGAGATCCGCCGGCTCGATGCCGAGGCGATGCGCCTGCTCTGCCGGCACGAAAGGGTCATAGCCGATCAGGTGGCAGCCGAAGGCGGCCATCCGCCGCGCGTAGGCCTGCGCGATGCGGCCCATGCCGACCAGCCCGACGGTGGTGTCGCGCAGCGAGCGCAGGTCGTGGACGATCTCGGTGATCTTCCAGCGGCCCTCGTGCACGGCGCCGTCGAAGCGCGGGATGCGACGGCTCAGCGCCAGCGTCATCGCGGCGGCGTGATCGGCCACCTCCTCGACGCCGTAGTCCGGCACATTGCAGACGCGGATGCCGAGGTCGCGGGCGGCATCGAGGTCGACATTGTCGACCCCGACGCCATAGCGCACCACCGCCGCGCCGGGCTTCAGCGCCGCGAGCACGCGGCGCGTCATCGGCGCGAAATTGTTGAGCACGGCGTCGGCGCCGGCGACGGCGGCAAGTGTCTCCTCCTCCGAGCGGCAATGGTACTCGTCGAAGGCCGCGCCGGCTGCCGCCGCGGCCGCCTGCTCGTGGCGGACATTGCCGAACGCCTGGTCGGTGACGACCAGCCGTTTCGCCGTCATCGCAGCAGCCCCCGCGCGGCGAGATTGCGCATCAGCGCGCGCGTGCCGAAGCGCCATGGCGCAGCCTTGTCACTCTGCGTCACGGTATTGCGCAGGGTGCCGAGCAGTGGCGTCGAGATTTCGACCACGTCACCGGCCCGATGGGTGAAGCCGCTGCCGGGTTCCGCCCGGTCCTGGGTCGGGGCGAACATGGTGCCGAGGAACAGCACGAAGCCGTCTGGGTACTGGTGGCTCGCGTTCATCGTCTGGGCGACGAGGGTCGCGGGCTTGCGGCTGATCTCGGCCATGTTGGAGCGGCCGGTCATCTCGAAGCCGTCGCTTCCGGTCACCTTCATAGCCAGCTCGGCCTTTTCGAGGTCGGCGAGGGTGAAGCCGTCATCGAACAGGCGGATGAAGGGGCCTATGGAGCACGAGGCGTTGTTGTCCTTCGCCTTGCCAAGAAGCAGCGCGGAGCGGCCTTCGACATCGCGCAGGTTGACGTCGTTGCCGAGCGTCGCGCCGCGGATGGTGCCGGCACTGTCGACCGCGAGCACGATCTCCGGCTCGGGATTGTTCCAGGCCGAGATCGGGTTGATGCCGACTTCCGCGCCATGACCCACGGCGGCCATCGGCTGCGTCTTGGTGAAGACCTCGGCATCCGGACCGATGCCGACTTCGAGATATTGCGACCAAAGCCCCTCTGCGATCAGCGCGGCCTTTACCTCGGCGGCCTGCCGGGAGCCTGCCTCGATGTTGGCGAGATTGCCGCCGATCAGCGCGCCGATGCGGCGGCGCAGGGCATCCGCCCGCGTCGGATCGCCGGAGGTGCGCTCGTCGATGACGCGTTCGATCATGCTCTGGGCGAAGGTGACGCCGCAGGCCTTGATCGCCTGGAAGTCGATGGGGGCGAGCAGGCACGGCCGGTCGGCGCCGTAACCCATCGCCGGGGGATCGAGCACCAGATCTTCCGGTTTGCCGAGTACCTCTCCTTCGAGGCTATCGAAACGTTCGGCCGGGCTGTCGTCCAGGAAATCGGCGACGCAGACGACCGCTTCGGTCACATCGATCACGAGGCCGTCGCGCACGATCACGACCGACGGGCCGGCCTTGTCCGGCCTCCAGACGCGACCGACGAGACGGGCCGAATCGGGACGTTCTGGCAGCATGGGTGTCTCCTCCAAATTGATATAGTGAAACTACATATGTGGGAAAGCTACGGTCAAGCCCTTGCGCGGGAAATCGGTAAAACCCGGTGTTTGCGGGCGTCCGCTGCGTAGCGATTCCGGCGCCACTCGCCGCGGAAACTCAGTTAGAAAATTGAAAAATATAGATAAAAGAGATGTAGCGCTTCCGCATCCCGAGGCGGGCCGCGGTCGCGGTCGTGGCTGCCACCCTCTTGCGATCTAGTAGTATTTCTATATAGTGTCAGCTCAAGAGCAATCAGCTGGAAACGCCCGATGTCCGATCAGACCCTTCGCGCCCTCGACGGCAACCTGTTCATCGACGGCGCCTTTTGCGCCGGAACGGGCGGGCGGCTGCCGGTCGTGAACCCGGCGACGGGCGAGAGTCTGGGTCAGATCGCCGCCGCCACGCCCGAGGAAGTCGAGGCCGCCGTCGCCGCCGCCCGCCGGGCGTTCCGCCCCTGGGCCGCGCTGGTGCCGCGCCGCCGCGCCGAGGCGCTGCACCGACTCGGCGACCTGATCGCCGCCGACGCCGACGCGATGGCGCGCATCATGACGCTGGAGCAGGGCAAGCCGCTCAACGAGGCGCGGGGCGAAATCCTGAAGCTCGCCGAGGCCTGCCATTTCTATGCCGAGGAAGCGACACGGGTGCTCGGCGAGATCGTGCCGAACGACCAGCCGGGCTTCCAGAGCCTCGTCGTGCGCGAGCCGATCGGCGTGGTCGGCGCCATCACTCCCTGGAACTACCCGGCCGAGCTCGTCGGCTGGAAGCTCTGCGCCAGCCTCGCCGCGGGCTGCACCATCGTCATCAAGCCGGCCGAGCTGACGCCGTTCACCGCGCTCGCCATCGCGGCCAAGGTGGCGGAGGCCAAAATCCCGGCCGGCGTCGTCAACGTGGTGACGGGCAAGGGTTCGGTGGTCGGGCAGGCGCTCGTCGATCATCCCGGCGTCGACAAGATCGCCTTCACCGGGTCGAGCCGCGTCGGCCTGCACATCCAGAACAGCAGCCCCGTGGTCAAGCGCCTGTCGCTCGAACTCGGCGGCAACTGTCCGTTGATCGTGACGGAAAGCGCCGACATCGCGGCCGCGGTGAAGGGAGCGACCCGCCGCAGCTTCCGCAACATGGGCCAGATCTGCATCGCGATTAACCGCATCTATGTCGCCCGCCAGCATTATGAGGGCTTCCTCTCCGCGCTCGGCGCGGCGGCCGACCGGCTGACCATCGGCAACGGCATCGAGCGGCCGAATGCCGATGTCGGTGCCATGGCCTCGGCCGAACCGCTGGAGAAGACCCAGGCGCACCTCGCCGATGCGCTGGCGAAGGGCGCCCGGCTCGTGGCGGGCGGCAGCGCGCCGCAAGGCGAGGAATTCGCCCGCGGGTTCTTCTTCCGCCCGACCGTCGTCGGCGACTGCACCCACGACATGCTGGTGATGACGGAGGAGACCTTCGGTCCGCTCGTCGGCGTCGCGCCCTATGACAGCCTGGACGAGGCGATCGAGAAGGCCAACGACACGCCCTACGGTCTGGCCTCCTATGCCTACGCGCGCGATCTCGTCGAGATCCAGCGCCTGTCGATGGGGCTCGATTACGGCAACGTCGCCATCAACAATGTCGATGCCGGCATCATGAACGCGCCCTATGGCGGGCGGAAGCAGAGCGGCGTCGGCTACGAGCACGGGCGCGAGGGCCTGCTCGAATATTTCAACTTCAAGCACGTTCGCCTGCACCACGGCGTCGGAGCCTGATCCATGACCTCCGTGATCCTCGGCATCGATATCGGCACTTCCGGCTGCAAGGCGCTGCTGCTCGATCCGCAGGGCCGGGTGATCGCGGCCGATACCGCGACCTACGGGCTGTCGCAGCCACGGCCCGGCTGGACGGAGCAGGACCCGGAACTCTGGATCGAGGGCGCCCGCGCCGCGGTCGCCGGTGCGCTCGCCAAGGCCGGCGCGGTCGAGATTCTCGCGGTCGGGCTGTCCGGCCAGATGCACGGGCTGACGCCGCTCGACGCGGACATGAACGTGCTTCGCCCCGCGCTGCTCTGGAACGACCAGCGCAACGCGGCCGAATGCGCCGAGATCACCGAGGCGGCCGGCGGACTTGAGGGCATGCTGGCGGCGGTCAACAACCGCATGCTGATCGGCTATACCGGCGGCAAGATCGTCTGGATGCAGCGTCACGAACCCGAGCTTTTCGCCAGGCTGCGCCATGTGCTGAACCCGAAGGACTATCTGCGCTTCCGTTTGACCGGGGAGCGGGCGACCGAGGTGTCCGACGCCTCCGGCACCGGGCTGTTCGACGTTCGCACGCGCCGCTGGGCAGACGACCTGATCGGGCGGATCGGCATCGATGCCCGGCTGCTGCCGCCGGCACACGAATCCCACGTCATCACCGGGCGGATCGACGCGCGGGGTGCGGCACTGTTCGGCCTGCCTGCCGGCATCCCCGTCGCGGGCGGCGGCGGTGACAGCGTCATCCAGACCATCGGCTCCGGCGTGATCGCGCCCGGCGAACTTCAGACCACCATCGGCACCGCCGGCATCCTCGCCGCCGCGCTCGATGCGCCCCAGCCGAACCCGGACGGCCGGCTTCAGGTGTTCTGCAATGTCGCGCCGGACAAGTGGCACTGCATGGGCGTTTCGATGAATGCCGGCGGGGCCATGGGCTGGTTCCGGCAGGTCATGACCGCCGGCTTCGGCACCGGCGCGCTCCCGGCGTTTGACGAGATCGTGGCGGAGGCGGCGGCGAGCCCGGCCGGCGCGCGGGGCCTCCTGTTCCTGCCCTATCTCAACGGCGAGCGCTGCCCGCATCCCGATCCCCAGGCGCGAGGCGCGTTCGTCGGCCTGACGGCGCGGCACACGCGCGGCGATGTCGCGCGCAGCGTCATGGAGGGCGTGGTTCATGCCTTCGTCGACATGTACGCGCTGATGCGGCCGATGGGCATCGCCGGCACCATCGTGAAGGCCTCCGGGGGCGGCGCGCGCTCGCCGCTGTGGCGCCAGATGCAGGCCGACATGTTCGGGTGCGATGTCGTCACCACCGAGGGGGCGGCGGAAGGCGCGGCCTTCGGCGCAGCGCTCGTCGCCGGAGTCGGTATCGGCATCTGGCCCGACGCGGGAACCGCCGCCGCGACCTGCCGCGACCTGACGCGCGAGCATCCGACGGCGGACGCCGGGCGGATCTACGCCCGCGCCAACGACATTTATCGTGGGCTCTATTCGGCCCTGAGGGAGAGCTTCGTCGCCTTGAGCGATCCTGCCTTCGAAGGAGGGGCCGATGTCTGATCCGGCTTCACGCGAGGAGAGAGAATCCCTGCCGTTGACTGCTGAGAGGCCTGCGCCGCTCGATGGCGGCGCGACCTATTCCGCGCTGATTTTCGATCTCGACGGCACGCTCATAAACAGCGCGCCCGACATCGCAGCCTCGGTGAACCGCTATTTCGCCGCGCAGGGCTGGCCGCAGCTCGAGACCGACTATGTCGAGGGCTTCATCGGCAACGGACCGCGGCGGCTGCTGCTCGACATGATGCTCGATCTCGGCCTGCCGTCCGACGACGAAACCGTCGCCGCCGCCGTCGACGGCTATATCCGCCACTACACCGAGCGGCCGGCGGACCTGACGCGGTTCTATGACCACGTGCGCGAGGACCTGGTGGCGCTGCGCGCCGCCGGCTTCCGACTCGGCATCTGCACCAACAAGCCCCATGCGCTCACCCAGTCGATTCTCGCCATCCTCGGCCTCGACACGCTGTTCGACGTCGCGCTCGGGGCCGATGCCGTGCCGGCGTGCAAGCCCGATCCGCGCCACCTGATCGCGGTCGCCGAGGCGATGGGGCTCGAGGACGGCAGCTGGGCCTATGTCGGCGACACCGGCGTCGACCAGAGGACGGCGGCGGCGGCCGGCGTGCCGTTCTTCGTGGTGCCCTGGGGCGGCGGCGCACTCGTCGGCGTGTCGGCGTCCCAGCGCCTGACCCGGCTTCGCGATCTCATGCAGCACGGCCCGCGCATCGCGGCGGCCGGCGAATGACGGGGGACGGGCAGGTGACGGTCAGCCTGTTGCAGCGCATCCTTCAGGAGCAGGCGACGATGGGCGCCGCCGAGCAGCGCGTCGCCGCCTTCGTCAGCACCTCGCCCGGCGAAGTGATCCACATGAGCATGGCGCGTCTGTCGCAGACTTGCTCGGTCAGCGATCCGACCATCATGCGGTTCTGCCGCCGGTTCGGTTTCGAGGGCTATCAGGACTTCAAGCTGCACCTCGCCCAGAGCCTCGTGCCCTCGGCGCCGTTCGCCTACGAGCAGATCGTGCAGGGCGACGGCATCGACAACATCGTGCGCAAGACCTGCCGCAATTCCCTCAACGCCATCCAGCGGCTGCTTGAGGATCTGGCGCCGCAGCAGGTCGAGGAAGGCGCGAAGATCCTCCATGCCGCGACCTGGACCGGCATCTACGCCACCGGCATCTCCGAGGTCACCGCGCTCGATGCCGAGCACAAGTTCCAGCGGCTCGGTATGCGCTGCCAGGCGCTGCTCGGCGGCAAGAAGCAGTGGATGCATGCGGAAAGCGCGCGGCCTGGCGAGGTGGCGCTGATCTTCTCGCAGTCCGGCCACACCAAGCAGATGGTGGAGGTGGCGATCGCGGCGCGCGCCGGCGGCGGCCGGGTGGTCTCGATCGCGGCGGCCGACAGCCCGCTCGCCCGGGTGTCCGACGTGGTGATCGCGGTGCTGCCCTACGACCGCACCGAGCTGATGACGCCGCTCGCCTCGCGCCTCAATCACCACCTCGTCATCAACATGCTGGTGACGGCCATCGCCATCATCGGCGGCAGCGAGTTCCCGGATCAGCTTCCGGCGCTCGATTCCTGGCAGACGGACAAGATCTGACCGTCGCCCTGGGGCGGCATAGCCCCGACGACTTCATCCGCGGCTGACGCCTCGCCCGTTGATGGCGTACCGGCGGGGTGCCGCGAGCGACATCGCAAAGAAAAGAGTGGAGGACGCACATGAGCGCACAGGACGAGGCGAAGAAGGTTGCCGGGCGGCGCGTGATCGAGGAATTCGTGCGCGACGGCATGAAGCTCGGGCTCGGCTCCGGCACCACGTCGCACTTCTTCGTGCGTGAGCTCGGCAAGCACGTCGCCGGCGGCATGAAGCTGACCTGCACCACCACCTCGCGCTCCACCAACGACGTCGCGCGCGAGGTCGGCATCCAGATCGTCGATCCCAACGATATCGGCGAGATCGACCTGACCATCGACGGGCCGGACGAGGTCGACCGCCAGCTCAATATGATCAAGGGCGGTGGCGCGTGCCTGTTGTGGGAGAAGATCGTCGCCCACGCCTCCAAGCGGATGATCTGCATCTGCGACGAGAGCAAGATCGTCGACCAGATCGGCAAGTTCCCGCTGCCGGTCGAGGTGGTGCAGTTCGCCTGGAAGCAGACGGAGCGGATGGTGGCGAACACCCTCGCCGCGCACGGCCTTTCCGGCGTTCCGATCGTTCGGCGGATGCGGGACGGCCAGCCCGTCGTCACCGACAGCGGCAACTTCATCCTCGATTGCCGGTGCGGCGCGATCTCGGAGCCCGCGAAGCTCGAAATCGAGCTGAACCGCATTCCCGGCGTCGTCGAGAACGGTCTCTTCACGCGCGAGGCGGCCGGCATGGTGGTCGGCTGCTTCGACGGCACGTCCTACGTTTCGATGCGATAATGTAGTAAAACTTCGTATTTACTAGGTCCGAGCAATCGGAGCGCGGCCGATCGGTGGTGGCGGCGCAAAAGACAGATTTATTGCGCCGTGCCTCAGGTAGTTCCGTGTTTTTCGGCGCGTGAATCTGCGGTGCGGCTTTGTCCGAGTGCTTGACAGAAATTCAGCGTATGTAGTATTACTATCAATAACGACAACAAGGGAGGAATTCCGAAATGACTCGTACAACCGGAGTGACCCGGCGCGGCGTCCTCGCCGGCGGTGCCGCGCTCGGCCTCGGCGCCGTGGCTGGCGCCGCCATGGGCGGCGGCGCGGCGTTCGCGCAGGAAAACATCTTCGTTCCGTATTCGAACAAGAGCCTCGACTACTACTTCTTCGTCATCCAGGAAGAAGCGGTGAAGCGGGCCGTTCTGGCGAACAAGTGGCGCTTCCAGTCGACCAACGCCAGCTTCGACAACACGCGCCAGCTCGAGCAGTGGCAGAGCCTGATGCTGTCGAACCCGCAGGCGATCGTGTCCGATCCGATCGACAGCCAGGCCATCGTCAGCGCCATTCGGCGCTACAACCAGCGCAAGATCCCCGTCGGCATCATCGACACGCCGGCCGACGGCGGCGACGTCGCGATCACCGTCAGCTTCGACAACCGCCTCGGCGGCGAAATGGCGGCGAAGGAGATCATCTCCCGTCTCGTCAAGAAGTATGGCAGCCCGAAGGGTACGGTGCTCAACTGCTTCGGCGCGCTCGCCTCTGTCGCGTGGCGCCTGCGCAAGGAGGGCATGGATGCCGAGTTCGCCAAGTACCCGGACATCAAGTATCTTGCCCGTCCGACCGAAGGTCAGCTCGACCAGATGCTGTCGGTGACGCTCGCGACGCTGTCGGAGTTCCCGGACCTCGACGCCGTGCATGCGCCCAGCGACTCGCCCTCGCGCGGCATCGTCACGGCGCTGCAGCAGAAGGGACGCTGGAAGAAGGTCGGTGAAGAAGGTCACGTGATCTTCGTCAACATCGACGGCGAGCCGATCGCACTGAAGTGGATCCAGGAAGGCTACATGGATGCCTGCGTCTCGCAGGACCCCATCGCCTACGGCGAGATCGCAGTCGAGATGCTCGGCAAGCACGCGATGAAGGGCGAGCCGGTTCCGATCGGCGTCTACGAAAACAAGAACTACTTCTGGGAGAAGGGCGATATCGTCGAAGGCAAGACGGGGCCGACCTTGATCATTCCGCCCTTCGTCATCGATGCGGCGAATGCGGCGGACGCCCGTCACTGGGGCGCGATCGCCGAGAAGAAGTGGGGCATTCCCTACACTTGATCGGCCCGGACCAGCGGAATGGCCGGCTTTCGGGCGTGCGCCCGAAGGCCGGCTTCCGTGTCTGTCCCGCAAGCCTGGGTCTGTCGCGCGAATCTGGAGCGTGGCGAGACCGCGCGGGAACGAAACGGCCGGAACGGACTCTGGTCCGAACGGCGACCGTCGCGGTCTGATCTCCCTGCGGGAGTTCCGCCGCGCCCGCCGTGTCGCATAGCGGCGTTTCACGCCCGGCGTTGGGCCGATCCCGGGCGGGCACGCATCTTCTGCCCGTCCGCCGGCGCGAGGAGAACCATCCGATGCTGCACAATGCCCGGCCTGCGCCGGAAGACGATTTCATCCTGAGGGTCGACAATCTCAGCAAGAGCTACGGCGCGGTGCACGCGCTGCGCGGCGTCTCGATCGCTGTGCGGCGGGGTTCCATCCATGGCCTGCTCGGCGAGAACGGTGCCGGCAAGAGCACGCTCGTCGGCATCATCTCCGGCCAGCACACGCCGAGCGGCGGCACCATCGCGCTCAATGGCCGGGTGCTGGAGAACACCGACGTGCGGGCGATGGAGGAGGCGGGCGTCTTCCTGGTGACCCAGGAGCCGATGATCGTCGACCATCTGTCGGCGGCGGAGAACCTGATGCTCGGCATCTGGCCGAGCGGGCCCGGCGGCTTCGTCAGCTGGCGCAGGCTCAATGCGGATGCGGCGCGGATGCTCGAAGGCAGCGGCATCAACCCGAAGGCCCGGGCGGGCAGGCTCGATGCCGTGGCGCGCCGCAAGCTCAATATCCTCCGGGCGATGTTCTCCGGCGGCAAGGTCATCATCCTCGACGAGCCGACGGCGGCTCTCACGGTCACCGACCGCCGCGTGCTGTTCGACTTCATGCGCCGCCTCAAGGCCGAAGGCGTCACCTTCATCTTCATCTCGCACTACAACGACGAGATCCTCGACATCTGCGACGCGGTCTCGGTGCTCAGGGACGGCTCGCTCGCGGGCGGCTCCGACGATATCGGGGCCATGACCTCCGAGCAGCTTTCCGAACTGGTGCTCGGCCGCGGGCTGGCGCTGTTCCAGCGCGAGCGCGTCTCCCACGATGGCAAGGCGCCGCTCGTTTCCCTGCGCGGCGTCGTGGCGGAGCATGTCGACCTCGCCGCGCTCGATATCGCGCCGGGCGAGATCGTCGGCTTCACCGGCCTGCCGGGCGCCGGCGCTAAAGAACTTGCCCGCGCCATCTTCGGGCTGAATCCGACGCGCGCGGGAACGATCAGGCTCGGCGATGCCGCCGCGGTCGCGCTGCCGCGTGATCCGAGCGACGCGTTTGCGGCCGGCATCGCCTATCTCTCCGACGACCGCCGCCGCGAAGGTTCGGTGTCGCAGATGTCGATCGCCGACAACATCGCCATGTCCTCGCTCGGCTCGCGCAGCCGCGCCGGGTTCATCGACAGCGCGGCGGAGGCCCGTGTCGTCGAGCGTTATTTCCAGGCGATGGGCATCAAGGCGCCGGGCCCCCAGGTCGCGGTGGACACGCTGAGCGGCGGCAACCAGCAGAAGGTTTGCCTCGGCCGCGTGCTCGCCACCGAGCCGCGCCTGCTGATCGTCGACGAGCCGACACGCGGCATCGACATCGGCGTCAAACAGGACGTGCTGCGGATCATCGACCGGCTCAGCCGGACCGGGGTCGCGGTCATCATGGTGTCGACCGACACCGACGAACTGGTCCGCGCCGCGGACCGCATCTGCATCTTCGAGCACGGCGCGATCCGCGAGACGCTCTCCGGCGACGCCATCTCGACCGAGCGCCTGCGCCGCATGGTCCAGGCATGACGGCGCCCGCAGCTCTGCCGTTCGAAACGGCGATGCCGGGCCGGTCCGGCCGCGCCCGATGTGCGGACGCACCGCAATGACGCCGCGGCGGGACACTACAGGAGGAAACAAAATGACCAATGGCACCCTGGCAGCGCCGAAGGCGGCCCCGCGCGGCGGCTCGGGAGAGTCGCACAGCGTGCTCGGCTGGATCCTCCACAACGTGGTGTGGATCTGGCTGGTCGCACTCGTGCTGATCTTCGGCTTCTTCAACGAGTTCTTCCTGACGGTCTTCAACCTCCAGAACATCATGGTCCAGGCGACCGTGCTCGGTACGCTCGGCATTGCCGTGGCGCTGCCGCTGCTGGTGGCGGAGATCGACCTCTCGATTCCCGCAAATGCCGGCTTCTCCGCCGCCATCGGGGCGCTCGCCTATTCCGATCTCGGCCTGCCCTGGATGCCGGCGATGCTGCTCGGCATCGCGGTCGCCACCGCCATCGGTTTCTTCAACGGCCTGTGCATCACCAAGCTGAAGATGGTCTCGCTGATCGAGACGCTGGCGATGATGATCATCCTCCAGGGCGCGCTACTCGCGATCACCCAGGGCAAGACGCTGACGAACTTCTCGGACGGCTATATCTGGATCGGTCAGGCGACCTTCGCCGGGGGCTGGCCCGTGATGCCGCTGGTGTTCGTGGTGGCGCTCGTCGGGCTCGGCGTGCTGCTGCGCTTCACGATCCTTGGCCGCAGCATCTATGCCGTCGGTGGCAATCCGGTCGCGTCCAAATCGGCCGGCATCCGCGTCGACCGCATCAAGGTCATCACCTACACGCTCTCCGGCTTCCTCGCCGGCGTCGCGGGTTTCCTGCTGGCCTCGTGGCAGATGGCCATCACCTCGAACCAGGGGTCCAGCTACCTGCTCTATGCCATCGCGGCGCCCATCATCGGCGGCGTCAGCGTGTTCGGCGGCCGCGGTAACGTGATCGGCGTGCTCGGCGGCGTGCTGTTGCTCACCGTCATTCAGGTCGGCCTCGCGATCATCTCGGTGCCCTCGTTCTATGTCGGCATCATCGGTGGCTGCATGATCTTCATCGCCGTGGCGATCGACGCGGTTCGCGTCCGCTATTTCGGCTGACGTCCGGCGCCGTGTGGCGCCGACATCGTCGGGAGGCTCCAGGGTCGACGGCCGCCGGTCTTTCTCCACCGGCGCCGGCAACCTCACTGCCCGCGGGGCTTTCCCACGGGCTTCCGTGCCGCTACCGTCCGCCGTCCGGAACCGTGTTGTGGACGATGCGGTTTCAGGCGAGGGTCGCGGGCATCGCGGCTGGAACCGAAATGGCGGCGGGCGGAATGGAGCGGCGACCATGATCAGAATCGGCATCGGCGGCTGGACCTACGAGCCGTGGCGCGGACCGTTCTATCCGGCGAAGCATCCGCAGAAGCGCGAGCTGGAATATGCCAGCCGCCGGCTCACCTCGATCGAAGTCAATGGCACCTACTATGGCTCGCAGAAGCCCGAGAGCTTCGCCAAGTGGTATGAAGAAACGCCGGACGACTTCGTGTTCTCGCTGAAGGCGCCGCGCTTTTCTACGAACCGCCGGGTGCTGGCGGATGCGGGCCAGACCATCGCCCGCTTCTTCGAAAGCGGCGTGACGGAGCTGAAGCACAAGCTCGGCCCGATCAACTGGCAGTTCATGCCGACGAAGAAATTCGATGCCGAGGACTTCGAGGCCTTCCTGAAGCTGCTGCCGGAGAGCGTCGACGGCCTCAGGCTGCGCCACGCCGTGGAAGTGCGGCACGACAGCTTTCGCGTGCCCGAATTCACCGCGCTCGCCCGGGCTCATGGCGTGGCGATCGTGATGGCCGGCGACAGCCATTATCCCCAGATCGCCGACCCCACGGCGCCGTTCGTCTATGCCCGCGTGATGGGGACGACCGAGGGCGAGGAGCGCGGCTACCCGGATGACGCGCTCGACCTTTGGGCGAAGCGCGCCGCCGCGTGGGCCGCCGGCGAGGCGCCGGACGGGCTCGACTATGTCGACCGCGACGCCGTCGAGCGCGTCGAACGGGACGTCTATCTCTACGTCATCAGCGGCCACAAGGTCGCGAACCCTGCGGCCGCCATGGCGCTGATCGAGCGGGTCTGAGAACGGCCGGCTTTCCGCCGGGGTGCGGGGCGCCCCGGTGCCTCCGCATGGAAGGCTCCGGGGTGGCCGGTCGTCAGGCTTCCGGAAGCGTCAGCCGGCCGTCGATGCGGCGCGGAAGACGCAGCGGGTTGCCGTCGCGGAGGGCTTCCGGCAGGAGCTTCTGCGGCACGTCCTGGTAGGAGACCGGGCGCAGGAAGCGGGCGATGGCGAGGCTGCCGACGGACGTCGAGCGGCCATCGGCGGTGGACGGGAACGGGCCGCCGTGCACCATGGCATGGCAGACCTCGACGCCGGTGCCGAAGCCGTTCATCAGCACGCGGCCGACCTTGCGTTCCATCAGCGGCATCAGACGGGCGGCGATCTCGGTGTCGGCGTCGTCGAGGTGGATCGCACCGGTGAGCTGGCCTTCGAGCGCGGCGAGCACCGCGTGCAGCGCCGCTTCGTCCGGGCAGCGCACCACCAGCGAGGCCGCGCCGAAGACCTCGGCCTGCAGGGCATGGTCGGCGAGGAACGCCTCCGCGGTGGTTTCGAACAGCTGCGCGCCGCCGGTCAGCGCCTCGCCCGCCTTGCCCTTGCCGACGGTCTTCACCGCGGCATGGCCGGCCAGCGCTTCGACGCCCGCGCAATAGGCCGACAGGATGCCCGGGGTGAGCATCGTCTGCGCCTCGCAGGCGGCAAGCGCCTCGCTCGCGGCCGCGATGAAGCTGTCGAGGCCGGGGCCGTCGATGGCGAGCACGAGGCCCGGATTGGTGCAGAACTGGCCGGCGCCGAGGGTGAGCGAGCCGACGAACGCCTTGCCGATGGCCGCGCCGCGGCTGGCGAGTGCGCTGGGCAGGAGCACCACCGGATTGATGCTGCTCATTTCGGCATAGACCGGGATCGGCTCGGCGCGGGCGGCCGAAATCGCCATCAGCGAGGTGCCGCCGCCGCGCGAGCCGGTGAAGCCCACCGCCTTGATGCGGTGGTCGGCGACCAGCGCCTGCCCGATGGTGCGGGAGCTGTCGAACAGGAGCGAGAAGGTGCCTTCCGGCAGGCCGCAGGCGGCAACCGCACGCTGCACGGCACGGCCGACCAGCTCGGAGGTGCCGGGATGGGCCGAGTGCGCCTTCACGATCACCGGGCAGCCGGCGGCGAAGGCCGAGGCGGTGTCGCCGCCGGCGACAGAGAACGCCAGCGGGAAATTCGACGCGCCGAACACCGCGACGGGACCGAGGGGCTGGTTTATCAGCCGCAGGTCGGGACGCGGCAGCGGCTTGCGATCCGGCAGCGCCGGGTCGATGCGGACGTCGAGGAAGCCGCCGTCGCGGACAACGCCGGCGAACAGGCGAAGCTGGCCGACGGTGCGGCCGCGCTCGCCCTCGATGCGGCCGCGCGGCAACCCGGTCTCGGCCATCGCGCGCTCAACGAGGATATCCCCGATCGCGAGGATCTCCTCGGCGACCGTCTCAAGGAAACGGGCGCGGGTTTCGAGGGGCGCATTGCGGAACGTGTCGAACGCCGCCTCCGCAAGCGCGCAGGCCTGTTCGAGGTCGGCCGCGGTCGCGCCGCCGAAGCCGGGGGACAGCTTCGTGCCCGTGCGCGCCTCGGTTGCGCGGATTTCGCCGGCGGTGCCGCGACGGATGTCGCTCCCGATCAGCAGGGCGCCTTCGATCGCCAACTCTGCGACTGCCATGATGTCTTCCTTGTTTCTGAGAGGCCGCCATGCGGGTGGACAGGCTCGCGGAGGTGCGTCGTCCCAAGCGCCGCGCTGGTCATCCCAAGCGCCGCGCCGGCGGCCGCACCTCGTCTGCCAGGTCCAGAAGCCCCGCGGGTCATCCGATGCGGTGCGTCCAGGGGAGGGCGCACGGCATCGCTGCGGATCATCCCGCCGCTCATCAATAAGGCGTTCGCGCCGCGAAGGCCACCTTGGCGGCTGCCGAAAAGCACTGAAACGGCCGCGCGATGCACAGCCTGCGCAGGGCTCGGTGCGATGCCGCACCGCTTCAAGGCCCACCGGCCGCTCGCCCGCGCCCGGCCGCTGTCCCGCACGAGTGCCCGGGCGGTGGGGCTTGCTGCCGTCCCGCGGAGCGGCCGTCACGCCTGCGGGGAAGAGTCCGCCACCTTCCTTGGGGGCCGGCCTGATCGTGAACGAGACGATCACGACGTCGATTCTTCCTGGCGAGCAGGAATGCCACGCGGTTCGAGCCCGAGGTCTGGACGATCTCCAGCGTCACGCCGAGGTGTTCGACGAGCGGCCTGTGGGGGTGTCGACATCCGACCCCGGTCTCCCTGGCGATGGCGTCCGGCACGCCGTAGGGCGGGGTGCACCACGGCCATGCCGACGATGATCCGACCGCGCTCCTTGACGGTGGCGAGCGTGTCTGCGGCGGAGGCCGCCGCGCTGGCGAGCCCGTGACGAGGCGGTGCGAAAGTTGGGGGGAGGGGCGAAGATCATGGTCTTCCTCCCCTGAGATGCCGCCTTCCGGCTCCCATGAGATGTCCCCTCCGGCGAAGATGGTCGTGTTTAGATGGGATTAATGTTAAACGCCCGATCCCCCTTCCGGCCGGGGGTTCGCCCCGTGGGCGAGGGCTGCGGATCGTGCATGCCGCCGACCGCGCAAAACGTGCCGACGACAAAGCCGGCAACGATCGAGCACGGTGTCATGGCGATCGTCAGCCACGCGCCGTGGATGATGAGGCTTGACTTGAATCGATCCAACATCATTGAACATTGCGTGCAATAGCCATAAAATGGATGGTATCATCGCTCTTGCCCCGGTCGTCATCCTTGGCGACGGCCCGCGAGGGCGGACCAGAGATCGACACTGACGTCAGCGGCCCCAGGCAGGCCGGTAACCGTGGATCCGCCGCCGGCGGGCCTGATCACTCCATGCCCGTCCGGGGACGGGCCAGCCCCCCGAGGACGCTTTCATGTCTTCTGCTTCCATGTCTTCCGCCTCGACGTCCGCCGCGCCGTCCGTGAGTTCGCCGGTCATTCGACTGAACCCGCAGGACAATGTCGCCGTGGCCCGGTGGGCGGTTGCGGCCGGTACGCCGCTGGGGCAGGAGGGGGGTGTCGCCGCCGGCGACGTGCCGCGCGGGCACAAGGTCGCCATCGCGCCGATCGCGGCCGGCGCCGTGGTGCGGAAGTACGGCCAGCTCATCGGCTACGCCACCCGCGCCATCGCGCCGGGCGAGCACGTCCACCTCCAAAACATGGAAATGCGCGACGGCGACGTCGCCCATGAGTTCTGCGCCGATGCCCGGCCGACCCCGCTGCTGCCGGAGGCGGAGCGCGCCACCTTCCAGGGCTATCTGCGGCCAGACGGCCAGGTCGGCACGCGCAACTATATCGGCCTCGTCACCTCGGTGAACTGCTCCGCGACGGTCGCCAAGGCGGTCGCCGATCACTTCAACCGCGGCGGCGGCATGGCCGGGCGCCAGAACGTCGACGGTGTCGTGGCGCTCACCCACGGCGGCGGATGCGCGATCAACACGGCCGGCGAGGGCTATCGCTTCCTGTCGCGCACCCTCGGCGGCTACGCCCGCAATCCGAACTTCGCCGGTATCGTCATGATCGGCCTCGGCTGCGAGACCAACCAGATCGACCTCGTCATGGGCCGCAGTGCCCTGACCGAGGGGCCGATGCTGCGCAGCCTCACGATCCAGCGCAGCGGCGGCACCCGCAAGACCATCGCGGCCGCCATCGAGATCGTGAACGAGATGCTGGACGAGGCTGCGAAGGTGCCGCGCACCACCCAGCCGCTGTCCGGCCTCAAGGTGGCGCTGCAGTGCGGCGGCTCTGACGGTTATTCCGGCATCTCCGCGAACCCCGCGCTCGGCTATGCGGCGGATCTCATCGTGCAGAACGGCGGAACGGCGGTCTTGAGCGAGACGCCCGAGATCTACGGCGCGGAACACCTCCTCACGCGCCGCGCAGTCACCCCTGACGTGGCCGAGAAGCTGATCAGCCGCATCGAGTGGTGGCGCGACTACACCGCGAAGAACGGCGCGGAGCTCAACAACAATCCCTCCCACGGCAACAAGGCAGGCGGGTTGACCACCATCCTTGAAAAGTCGCTCGGGGCCGTCGCCAAGGGTGGCTCGATGCCGCTGGAGGCGGTCTACGAATATGCCGAACTGATCGACCGCACCGGCTTCGTGTTCATGGACACGCCCGGCTACGACCCGGTCGCCGTGACGGGGCAAGTAGCCGGCGGCTGCAACATCGTCTGTTTCACGACGGGCCGGGGTTCGGTCTCCGGCTACAAGCCCGCGCCGTGCATCAAGATTGCGACCAACACCGAGATGTACGAGCATATGGAAGAGGATATGGACATCAATTGCGGGGGCATCGTCACGGGCGACGACACCATTGAGGCCGCCGGGCGACGGATCTTCGAGCGTGTCCTAGCGGTCGCCTCGGGCGAGCACTCGCTGAGCGAAACCTTCGACTACGGCGACAACGAGTTCGTTCCCTGGCCGCTCGGCGCCGTCACCTGACGGCCGGCCTGTCCGGCCGGCGCGCGCGGGCAAGCGTGGACATGACGTAGACATGGACGAGGGCGTGACCGGCGAAGCAGAGGGCGGGACGGCGGCGGGCGACGGGCCCGCCCCTGCGTTCGAGCGGGACGGGCCCGCCTATGCCACCATCGCGGGCGTGCTGCGCGGCGCCATTGCCATTGGCGCGCTCGGCATGGGCACGGTCCTGCTGGAAGGGCCGCTCGCGGCGCTGTTCGGCTCGAGCCGCTCGCCGATCAAGCAGGCGCTCGCGCTGCTTGCGCAGGAAGGGCTCGTCAGCCGGTTCGACGGACGCGGCATGATGGTCGGAGACGGCGGCGCGCCGCCGAACCGCGTGCCGGTGACGGCGGCGATGCTCGGGCTCGACGCGGCGGACGGCGAGAACGGCGGCAAGGTCGGAAGCTGGCAGAATGCCGGCCGGAAGCTCTATTACGATGTCGAGCGGGCGCTGATCCTGCGTTCGGTGTTCGGCCGGTTCCGCGTCAACGAACTCGCCCTCGCCCGCCATTTCGGCGTCGGCCGCACGGTGGCGCGCGACGTGCTGATGCAGGCGCAGGCCGCGGGCATCATCGCCAAGGACGACAAGTCCCACTGGTACCTGGTACCGCTCGACGCCGACCGCTTCAACGATCTCTATGAGCTGCGCGAGCTTCTGGAGCCGGTGGCGATCCGCAGCGCCGCGGGGCATGTGCCGCCTGCTGAACTGACGGCGATGGCGGCACGGCTCGAAGCCGTGAACGCGGCCTATCCGCGCCTCGACGTCGCCGAACTCGATGTGCTGGAGACCGATCTCCACGTCCGCTGCATCGGCTACGGCCGCAATTCCGAGATCCTGGAGGCGCTGCGTCGCGCGCGGTGCCTTCTCGTCGCCGGCAAGCACATCCAGGCGGCGCTCTCGCACGACCGCCACATCGATCCGTTCATGGACGAGCACCTCGACATCATCCGCGCGCTGATGGAGACCGACGGCGAGCGTGCCGCTGGTGGCCTGCTGCATCATCTCAGTGCGTCGCGCCAGAAGGCGATGGAACGTCTCGACGCCTTCCACGCCGTGAACGCCATCGAGCCCGTGCCCTACATCCACGACTGAGAGCGCTGGCCGGGTGAATCAGCCCGCCGGCGCCTCCACGAGCGGGGCAAGGGCCCGCCACAGGCTTCCGGCATAGCTTCGCAGCACCATGATCTCGAATGCCTCCGTGCCGACGCGGGTGAGGTGGATGCCGATGGCGCCAAACAGCGTCTGCCCGCAACGGCCGACCGGAAATGACGCCCGCGAGACATCGAGACCGCTGCCCCGTGCCAGCACCGCTTCCGCCATCGGCCCCGACAGCGACAGGCGCACACGCCCATGGCTCTGGTCGAGCACCGTGGCGACATCGGCAAGGGCGCTCGCCTTTGCGCGGACCTCTTCCGCGGAAAGCGGAGCATCGCCCACCACGAGCCATTGGCCGGGCGCAAGCCCGCGCACCGCATGAGGGCTGCGGTTGCCGGCCGCAGCAAGCCGCGGCGCGAGCCCGCCGGCATCCATCGCCGGCGGAGCGAGGATCTGGAGAACGTGGCCGTCGGGAAGCGCCGTCAGCACCACGGTTCCCGGATCGCCGAGGGGGCTCGCCGGCAGCGCCGGTTCGCGGCCCATTTCCCCCGTATCGACGGGCGCGACGAGCGAGGCCGGGCGGTCCAGCTCATCGCCGCCCGAATTCACGAACACCGGCTCGGTGAGGACGGCCGGCACGAACGAGCCGGCGAGCGCGTTCCAGACCACCACCTCCTCGCCATGGCGCTCGCGCCCGCCGCTGACGAGGGCGAGCCCGATGGTCGTGCCAATATGGGGGGAGAAGCAACTCGACGTCACATAGCCGAGATCGCTCTCGAGCGACGGCGCCGCGCCTTTCGGCAGGATGTGGGCGCCGGCCTTGAAGGCCGCCCCGGCATCGAGCGGGCGCACGCCGACGAGCGCCGGGCGGTCGGCGGCCTGCAGCCCTTCCCGGACGAGCATCGCCTTGCCGATGAAATCCGGCTTCGTCTTCGACACCATCCGGCCGAGGCCGAGGTCTTGCGGGGTGACGGTGCCGTTGATCTCGGCATGGGTGACGTGGCCCTTCTCGATCCGGAGCACGCCCATCGCTTCCGTGCCGTAGGGCGTCAGCCCGTGGGGCGCGCCGATCTGCATCAGCGCCTCCGCGACGGCGGCGCCATCCCCGGCGGGCACCGCGAGCTCATAGGCGAGTTCGCCGGAGAACGAGATGCGGAACAGCCGCGCCGCGATGCGGCCGCCGAACAGCGTCACCTCCTGGGCGCCGAGCGCGGGCATCGCTCCTTCGGAGATGTCCTCGTCCACCGCCGCCTGCAGGATCGCGCGGGACTTCGGCCCCGCGATCGCCATCTGCGCCCACTGGTCGGTGACGCTCGCGATGCGTACGTCGAGATCGGGCCACAGTACCTGCGCCGCGAATTCGAGGTGCGCCAGCACGCCCGCCGCCTGGGCGGTGGTGGTCGTCATGAAGAAGTGGCCGTCGCCGAACCGGCTGGTGGTGCCGTCGTCATAGACGAAGCCGTCTTCCCGCAGCATCAGCCCGTAGCGTGCCTTGCCGACCGGCAGGGAGGCGAAGGCATTGCAATAGACCCGGTCGAGCAGCAGCGCCGCGTCCGGCCCGGCGATCTCGATCTTGCCGAGGGTGGAGACGTCGCAGAGGCCGGCGTCCCTGCGCACCGCCAGCGCCTCGCGGTCGACGCTCTCGCGCCATTCCGTTTCTCCGGGCCGCGGAAAATAGGCCGAGCGATACCACAGCCCCGCCTCGACGAAGAGCGCGCCATGCCGCTCCGCCCAGCCGTGCAGCGGCGAGCGGCGCACCGGCTGGAATTGCGGGCCGCGCGCCGGCCCCGCCAGCGCACCGAACGACACGGGCGTGTAGAACGGCCGGAAGGTGGTGGTGCCGACCTCCGCCGGGGAGACGCCGCGCGCTTGCGCCAGGATGCCGATGGCGTTGAGGTTGGAAAGCTTGCCCTGGTCGGTCGCCATGCCGTTGGTGGTGTAGCGCTTGGCGAGTTCGACGTGGCCGTAGCCCTCGCGCACCGCGAGCGCGAGGTCGCCGGTGTGGACGTCGTTCTGGAAATCGACGAACGCCTTTCCCTGCGCTCCCGGAACCTGCCACAGCGGACGCGCCGGCGCGGGCGACCAGTCGCCCCCGATCACCGGGAATGCGGCCGGCGCGGCCGTGCGGCCGAGATCGGCAAGCAGCGCCACGGCCGCCGCCGCGCCGTCCGCGAGGCAGGCGGCAAGCGTCGTCTCTCCCGCCGCCGCGCCGGCCGGCCGGAGGCCTCCGAGATCGGCGGGCGCGAGGAACGCGCCGTGGTCCTCGCTCCAGCGCGGCTTGGCGCCGCGGTGGCACGCGAGATGGATGCGCGGGCTGAAACCACCGGAAACCGCGAGGGCGTCCACCGCGATGCGCTCCGTGCGGCTGCCGTCGCGGATGGCGAGACCTGTCAGCCCCTTGCGCCCGAACGTGCCGGTGACCACGGCGCCGGCGAGGCAACGCTCCACGCCCGGCAGCGACGCCGTGCGGCTCTCCGCACGGGAATCGATCAGCGCGACGACGTCGATGCCGGCGGCTGCGAGATCGGCGGCGGCGCGCGCACCGGCGTCGCCGTTGGCGAACACCGCCACCCTGCGGCCGACCGCGACGCCGTAGCGGCGGGCATAGCCGATTGCGGCGCCGGCCTGCATCACGCCCGGCCTGTCGTTGCCGCCGAACACGAGCGGCCGTTCCTCGGCGCCGGTCGCGAGCACCGCGCGGCGGGCGGCCACCCGCCACAGCCGCTCGGCCGGCGCGGTCGGGGAAGCGCCCTCCGGCGCGCCGATCCGCTCGACCGCGCCGAACACCATGTCGTCGTACCAGCCGAACACCGTCGTGCGCGGCAGCACGCGGACATTGTCGAGGCCGTCGAGTTCGGCGAGCGTGCCGGCGAGGAACCGGTCCGCCGCCAGATCGCCGACGGTCGCGCTCTCGGCGAGCAGCGAGCCGCCGGGTTCGCTGCCTTCGTCCATCACGATGACGTTCGCTCCGGCGCGGCCGGCGGTGAGCGCGGCGGCGAGGCCCGTCGGGCCGGCGCCGATGACGAGCAGGTCGCAATGCGCCCACGTCTTCTCGTAGCGGTCGGGGTCCGGATCGATGCCCGCCCGGCCGAGGCCGGCGGCGCGGCGGATCAGCGGCTCGTAGAGCTTCTCCCAGAACCCCGCCGGCCACATGAAGGTCTTGTAGTAGAACCCGGCCGAGAGGAACGGCGCGACGAGCCCGCTCGCCGCGCCGAGGTCGAAGCCGAGCGACGGCCAGCGGTTCTGGCTTTCGGCGACGAGCCCGTCGGTGAGTTCCACCATGGTCGCGCGGGTGTTCGGCGCGCGGCGCCCGCCGCTGCCGACGGTGACGAGCGCATTCGGCTCGGCCGCTCCGGCGGTGTAGACGCCGCGCGGACGGTGATATTTGAACGAGCGCCCCATCAGCACCCGCCCGCCGGCGAGCAGCGCCGAAGCCAGCGTGTCGCCGGGATGGCCGGACAGCGCCTCGCCGTCGAAGCGGAAGGCGAGGGTGCGGCCGCGGTCGATCCGGCCGCCGTTGGGCAGGCGGAAGGAGGTCATGGCCGCGCCTCCGTTCCGAGCGCGGCGTCGCGGACGGACAGGGTCTCGTGCGTCGCGGTGTTCCGCGTCACCTCCAGCCAGCGGCGGCATCCGCCGGTGTGCTGCCAGTGCTCGCGGTGCGGTCCGCGCGGGTTTTCGCGCAGATAGACATAGGCGAACCAATCATCCCATGAATCATCCGGCATCGGCCGCTGCATGGCGGCACCGCGAACGGTGAACTCCTCCCGCGGGCGCGGGCCGCAATGCGGGCAGTGGATCAGGCTCGCCATCGTCGTCGTCCCCGGAAGATCGGCATCGTCACGGTGCGGGTCGGGTGAGTGTCGGTCGTTTCAGTGCAGGTTCTCAGTGCAGGTTCGGCTGGGCGCCGGCACCCTTCTCGTCGATCAGCGCGCCGCGCGCGAAGCGGTCGAGGCGGAACGCGCGCGCGGTCTCATGCGGCTCGCCGCGCGCGATCAGGTGGGCGAAGCACAGTCCGGAGGCCGGCGTCGCCTTGAAGCCGCCATAGCACCAGCCGGCATTGAGATAGAGATTGTCGAGCGGCGTGCGGTCGATGATCGGCGAGCCGTCCATCGACATATCCATGATGCCGCCCCAGGACCGGAGGATGCGCAGCCGCGACAGCGCCGGGATCATGGCAACGCCGGCCTCGGCGACGTGCTCGACGAGCGCGAGGTTGCCGCGCTGGGCATAGGAATTGTAGCCGTCGATATCGCCGCCGAACACGAGCCCGCCCTTGTCGGATTGCGAGACGTAGAAGTGCCCGGCCCCGAAGGTGATGACCGTGTCGATCATCGGCTTCAGTCCCTCGGAGACGAACGCCTGCAGCACATGGCTTTCGATCGGCAGCGTCAGCCCGGCCATTCCGGCGGTCTGGCTCGAATTGCCGGCGGTGGCGAGCGCCAGTTTGCCCGCGCCGATGAAGCCGCGTGTCGTCTCCACCCCGGTGACGCGGCCGCCTTCCCGGCGGATGCCGGTGACCTCGCAGTGCGGGATGATGTCGACACCGCGCGCCGAGGCACCGCGCGCGTAGCCCCACGCCACGGCATCGTGGCGCACGGTGCCGCCGCGCGGCTGCAGCAGGCCGCCCTTGATGGGGAAGCGGGCATTGTCGAAATCGAGGAACGGCAGCCGTTCCCGCACGGCCTCGCGGTCGAGCAGTTCGGCATCGACGCCATGCAGGCGCATGGCGTTGCCGCGGCGGGTGTAGGCGTCGCGCTGGGCGTCGGAATGGAACAGGTTCAGCACACCGCGCTGCGAGACCATGGCGTTGAAGTTGAAGTCCCGCTCCAGCCCCTCCCACAGCTTCATCGAAAGCTCGTAGAACGGATTGTTGCCGGCGAGCAGGTAGTTCGAGCGGATGATGGTGGTGTTGCGCCCTATATTGCCGCTGCCGAGCCAGCCCTTCTCCAGCACCGCCACGTTGGCGACGCCGTATTCCTTCGCGAGATAATAGGCCGTGGCGAGGCCGTGCCCGCCGCCGCCCACGATCACCACGTCGTAGCGGGGTTTCGGCGCGGGCGTGCGCCAGGCCGGTTTCCAGCCGCGGTTGCCGGAAAGGCCGTTCAGCAACAGGGACAGGGCAGAATAACGCATTGCGGCTCCGCCGGTTGGGGTGGGCCATCATCGCGCGGACGGTCGTCGCTGGCTTGCAGGAAAGAGACGCTTCGCGATAGTTTCGAGACATCTCCTCGGGAAAGCTGCCTCCGCCATGGCTCGTTCGGATTCTCCGGCCGCTGGTGCCCGTCCTTCGCTGCCGAACGGCGCCGCCACCGGGCCGGTGCAGCGCATCGGCTTCATCCTGCTGCCGGGCTTCGCGCTGATGTCCTATGCGGCGGCGACGGAGCCGCTTCGGGCGGCCAACATCCTCGCCGGCCGGCCGTTGTTCGAGGTCGCAGCGTTCGGCGAGGCGGGCGGCCCGGTCGCAAGCTCCGGCGGCGCGACGGTGCCGGTGCATCCGCTGCCGGGGCGCGAGGCCGGTCTCGATATCGCCTTCGTCTGCGCCGGCGGCTCGCCGGCTGCATGGCACCGGCCGGCGGTCCACGCCGCGCTGCGGCAGCTTGCGAGCGAGGGCGTGCGGATCGGCGGCATCTCCGGCGGCCCCTATGTGCTGGCGGCGGCGGGGCTGTTGCGCGAGCGGCGCTTCACCGTTCATTGGGAGCACGCGCCGGCCCTGCGCGAAGCCTTCCCGGCGCTCGTGCCGGAACAAGCCCGCTTTGTGATCGACCGCGACCGGTTGACCTGCGGCGGCGGCGTGGCGCCGCTCGACATGATGCACGCCCTGATTGCGGCGCGGATGGGAGAGGGCTTCGCGCGCCGCGTGTCGGACTGGTATCTCCACACCGAGGTTGCGGGCGCGGCCGGTCCGCAACGCGCCTCGCTGTGCGAACGCTACGGCGTCAGCCATCCCGGCCTCGTCGCGGTGCTGGAGAAGATGGAGGCGAGCATCGCGGTGCCGCTGCCGAGGGCGGCGATGGCACGCCTCGCCGGGGTAAGCCCGCGCCAGCTCGACCGGTTGTTCGCGCGCCACCTCGGCGCGGGGGCCGCGGAAATCCACCGCCGGCTGCGGCTGGAACATGCCGGCCGGCTGCTCAGGGAAAGCCCGCTCTCGGTCGCCGAAATCGCCTTCGCTGTCGGCTTCTCCAGCCCCGGCCATTTCGCCCGGTGTTTCCGCAGCGCTTTCGGCCAGTCGCCCGCGATGGCCCGGGGCGCCCGTCCCGCCGTGCCACCGGACGCGCCTGCCTGAGGCGGGCAAAATTATTCTTTCAGTGAAAATTATATTCGCCTGAAGGCTTGCGGCGTTGCCGGAATTTTGGCATCCCTCGTGAAGGGATGCGAGGCCGGAGGAAGGCGCCATGTGCGGCATTGTCGGGTTGTTCCTGAAGGACAGGACGTTGGAGCCTGAACTCGGCGCGCTGCTCTCGGCGATGCTCGTTACCATGACCGACCGGGGACCGGACTCCGCCGGCATCGCGATCTACGGTGCGGGCACGGATGGCGCGGTGAAGATCACGGTCCAGTCGCCGCAGCCCGAAGCGGACTTCCCGGGCCTTGAGGCGGCGCTCGCGCCGGCGTCCGAGGGCACCGCGAGGGTCGCGATCAAGAGCACCCACGCCGTCATCACCGTTCCCGCTGCTCATGCGGAAGCCGTCCGCGCGGCGCTTGGCACGGTCGCCCCGGCGATCCGCGTGATGGGCGTCGGGGAGAATGTCGAGATCTACAAGGAAGTCGGCCTGCCCCGGGATGTGCTCGCCCGCTTCGGCATCGCGGCGATGGCCGGCACCCACGGCATCGGTCACACCCGAATGGCGACGGAATCCGCGGTGACGACGCTCGGCGCCCACCCGTTCTCGACCGGGCCGGACCAGTGCCTCGTGCACAACGGCTCGCTGTCGAACCACAACAACCTGCGCCGCGAACTCACGCGGGAAGGCATGCGCTTCGAGACGGAGAACGATTCCGAGGTCGCCGCCGCCTATCTCACGGCCGAGATGGCCTCGGGCAAGAATCTCGGCGAGGCGCTGGAGGGCGCCCTCGGCGATCTCGATGGCTTCTACACTTTCGTGGTCGGCACCCGCTCCGGCTTCGGCGTGCTGCGCGATCCGATCGCCTGCAAGCCGGCGGTGATGGCCGAGACCGACCGCTATGTCGCATTCGGCTCCGAGTATCGCGCACTCGTCGGTCTGCCCGGCATAGAGACCGCGCGGATCTGGGAGCCTGAGCCGGCAACCGTCTATTTCTGGGACCACCGCACGGCCGCTTGATCCCGCGTCCGCGTTCCCGCGAGCCCGCCCGCCTTTCGCCCGCGCTCCGCTTCCTCCGGCCCTTTCAGAGCATCGCCATGCCCGTCTTCGATCTCTCGGTCACGCCGCTTCGCGACCTCAACAGCGCGCTCCATGGCCTCAATGACGGGGCCAACGACACCGTGTTCGAGGTGACGAACCCGCGCGGCCATCACGCCGTGGCGGTGGGCATCAATGCGCCGGTGACGGTGAAGGTTCACGGCTCGGTCGGCTACTATTGCGCCGGCATGAACGACGGCGGCAACGTCACGGTCCACGGGTCGGCGGGGCCCGGCGTGGCGGAGAACATGATGTCCGGCACCGTCGTCATCGAGGGCGATGCCTCGCAATATGCCGGCGCGACCGGACGCGGCGGCCTGCTCGTCGTCAAGGGCAACGCCGCCTCACGCTGCGGCATCTCGATGAAGGGCATCGACATCGTCGTGCACGGCTCCATCGGCCACATGTCGGCGTTCATGGCGCAGGCGGGCAACCTCGTCGTGCTGGGCGATGCCGGCGAGGCGCTGGGCGACAGCCTCTACGAGGCGCGCCTGTTCGTGCGCGGCAGCGTCAAGAGCCTCGGGGCCGATTGCATCGAGAAGGAGATGCGGCCTGAGCACCTCGCGCTCCTCGCCGACCTGCTCGCCCGGGCGGGCGCTGATGCCGATCCGGCGTCCTTCCGCCGCTACGGCTCGGCGCGGCGGCTCTACACCTTCCACATCGACAACGCGGATGCGTACTGAGCATGACCCGTTCAGATCGAACCGGTCTGAGCGACAAGGATATGCGCAAGCTTTTGAATCTGGAGCGATTTCTTCTCGATCGGATGACACTGTCCGATCGGAAGGCGCTCTAAGCGAGGATCGCGGTCCATGAGCTACCACAACCCGCAGACGCCGCCGCGCAAGTCGGCCACCTTCGACGACCACACGCTCGCGGAAATCCGGCGTGCCGCGGCGACCGGCATCTACGACATCCGTGGCGGCGGCACCAAGCGCAAGCTGCCGCATTTCGACGACCTGCTGTTTCTCGGGGCTTCGATCTCGCGCTATCCGCTCGAAGGCTATCGCGAGCGCTGCGACACCTCGGTCACGCTCGGCACGCGCTTCGCGAAAAAGCCGATCCATCTGAAGATCCCGATCACCATCGCGGGCATGAGTTTCGGCGCGCTTTCGGCGCAGGCCAAGGAAGCGCTCGGCCGCGGGGCGACGCTCTCCGGCACGTCGACCACCACCGGCGACGGCGGCATGACCGACGAGGAGCGCGGGCACTCCGATATCCTCGTCTACCAGTACCTGCCCTCGCGCTACGGCATGAACCCGAAGGACCTGCGCCGCGCCGACGCCATCGAGGTGGTGGTGGGGCAGGGCGCCAAGCCGGGCGGCGGGGGCATGCTGCTCGGGCAGAAGATTTCCGATCGCGTCGCGGAGATGCGCATCCTGCCGAAGGGCATCGACCAGCGCTCCGCCTGCCGTCATCCGGACTGGACCGGCCCGGACGATCTTGAGATCAAGATCCTCGAACTGCGCGAAATCACCGACTGGGAGAAGCCGATCTATGTGAAGGTCGGCGGCGCGCGGCCCTATTACGACACCGCGCTCGCGGTGAAGGCGGGCGCGGACGTGGTGGTGCTCGATGGCATGCAGGGGGGCACCGCGGCCACGCAGGATGTATTCATCGAGCATGTCGGCCAGCCGACGCTCGCCTGCATCCGCCCCGCCGTGCAGGCGCTGCAGGACCTCGGCCTCCACCGCAAGGTCCAGCTCATCGTGTCCGGCGGCATCCGCAACGGCGCCGACGTGGCGAAGGCGATGGCGCTCGGTGCCGACGCCGTCTCCATCGGAACGGCCGCGCTCGTCGCGATCGGCGACAACGATCCGAAATGGGAGGCCGAATACCAGGCGCTGGGATCGACGGCCGGGGCCTACGACGACTGGCACGAGGGACGCGATCCGGCGGGCATCACCACGCAGGACCCGGCGCTCGCGAGCCGCCTCGATCCCGTCGCCGCCGGCCGCCGGCTCGCCAACTACCTCAAGGTGATGACGCTGGAGGCCCAGACCATCGCGCGGGCCTGCGGCCACAACAGCCTGCACAATCTGGAACCGGAGGACCTCTGCGCGTTGACCATGGAGGCCGCGGCCATGGCGCGGGTGCCGCTCGCCGGCACCGACTGGTATCCCGGCAAGAGCGGGTTCTGACGGGCCGGACCGGTGCCCCGGGAGAGGGCGCCGGCCGGGTCCGCGATAACGGTTCGCTTCTTCGAGCGCGGCGGCAGACTGCGCGGAAGACGGCGGTACGGGGACTTTTCGGCGTGAAGACCGGGCGCCCCAAACCGATCAGGAGACAACGATAAGCCTTCCACCGCCTGTCCGTGACGCCGCCATTCGAGGGGAATGCGCCGTGACCACCGATCTTTCGACCTATGCCGCCGAGCGCGGCATCCGCTATTTCATGATCAGCTACACCGACCTGTTCGGCGGCCAGCGCGCCAAGCTCGTGCCGGCGGCGGCGATCGCCGACATGCAGCGCGAGGGAGCCGGGTTCGCCGGTTTCGCCACTTGGCTGGATCTCAGCCCGGCCCATCCCGACCTGTTCGCGATGCCCGATCCGGCCTCGGTGATCCAGTTGCCGTGGAAGCCCGACGTCGCCTGGGTCGCGGCCGACTGCTTCATGGAGGGCGAGCCGGTCGCCCAGGCGCCACGAGTGGTGCTGAAGCGTCTTGTTGCCGAGGCGGCATCGGCGGGACTGCGGGTGAAGACCGGTGTAGAGGCGGAGTTCTTCCTCATCCTGCCCGACGGCTCGGCGATCTCCGACGGCTTCGATACCGCCGAGAAGCCCTGCTACGACCAGCAGGCGGTGATGCGGCGCTTCGACGTGATCGCCGAGATCTGCGATGCCATGCTCGCGCTCGGCTGGAAGCCCTATCAGAACGATCACGAGGACGCGAACGGCCAGTTCGAGATGAACTGGGAGTTCGACGACGCGCTGGCGACGGCCGACAAGCACTCGTTCTTCAAGTTCATGGTCAAGTCGGTCGCCGAGAAGCACGGGCTGCGCGCGACCTTCATGCCGAAGCCGTTCAAGGGGCTGACCGGCAACGGCTGCCACACCCACGTGTCGGTCTGGAACGGCGACGGCACCGCCAACGCCTTCGCCGATCCCTCGATGCCGTTCGGCCTTTCGGCCAAGGGGCGCGCCTTCCTCGGCGGCATCATGGCCCATGCGACCGCGCTCGCCGCCATCACCAACCCGACGGTGAACTCCTACAAGCGCATAAACGCGCCCCGGACGCTCTCCGGTGCAACATGGGCGCCCAATAGCGTGACCTGGACGGGCAATAACCGAACACACATGGTGCGTGTGCCGGGCCCCGGGCGGTTCGAACTGCGGCTGCCGGACGGCGCGGCGAACCCGTACCTTCTGCAGGCGGCCATCATCGCCGCCGGCCTCGACGGGCTCGCGACCGATGCCGATCCCGGCCCGCACCACGACATCGACATGTACCGCGACGGCCACCTCGTCACAGACGCGCCGAAGCTGCCGCTGAACCTGCTCGATGCCCTGCGCGCGTTCGAGGCCGACACGCGCCTGACGGCAGCGATGGGTGCGGCGTTCTCCTCCGCCTACCTGAAACTCAGGCATGACGACTGGGACGCCTATTGCGGCCACTTCACCGCCTGGGAGCGCGACACGACCCTGGACATCTGACGGCATCTGCCGGACGGCGGAGGCGCAGCCGACGTCCCGCGTCCGGTGGCCTTGCGAGAGGCCAAGCAGCAAGCGCTGACATGTCGCGCCGAAAGACAGTGGCTGCGGCTTCGTGTGTTCGCAAAAGGACACACATGTGGCGAAAGTTGATTTCCTCCCTGCGGCAATCGTCACAACGTTGATTCAGGTCAATTGGCGGACGAGGCCAAGGCATCACCCTCCGGCTTGCAAATCACGACTCGCCTGAGGAGAGGCCGGCTTTATGAAAACGATTGTCAGAACTACGGGAGCCCTGCTCGCCGCCGCGGCCGCGGCGTTTCCGCTCCTGAGCCAGCCGGCTTCCGCCGCCGATATCGCGGCCACCGTGGAGCCGACGCCGCCGCCGGTCGTGGCGGTGCCCGCCAAGCCGAGCCCGTGGCAGATCCGCCTTCGCGCTCTCGGCGTCGTCACCGAGAACAGCGGCTCCGTCGTTGGCGTGAAGGGCTCCGACCTGTCCTATTCGGATACGGTCACGCCCGAGCTCGACATCACTTATTTCTTCACCGACAACATCGCTGCCGAACTCATCCTCGGCACGACGACGGCGAACATCAACGGATCGGGCTCACTTTCGAGCCTCGGCACCATCGCGAAGACCTGGGTGCTGCCGCCGACCCTGACGCTGCAATATCACTTCACGAATTTCGGCAAGTTCAAGCCCTATGTCGGTGCCGGCATCAACTATACCATCTTCTACAACCAGAAGGCGGAGAGTGCTGACAGCATCCGGGTGAAGAACACGTTCGGCGCGGCCCTCCAAGTCGGCTTCGACTATATGTTCGACCAGCACTGGGGCGTCAATCTCGACGTCAAGAAGCTGTTCCTGGAGCCGCGGTTCGACGTCACCGTCGGCGGCGCGCCGCTGACCGGCACGGCGAAGCTCAACCCCTGGCTGATCGGCGCAGGCGTCACCTACCGCTTCTGATCCCGCAGCCGGGATTGCTGGCCGGGATGGCCGGACGGAACGAGGGCGGCGGACGCAAACTCCGCCGCCCTCTTCGTTTGTCCGCGACTTGCGGCTGCGGTGGTGCTCCACGCGAAGCACAGCGGGCGGCATCTTGCGCGATCACCATCAATAATTGCATATGATCGCAGTCTCACAATTATAAGATTGCATTCTGCCATGGAGGGTCGGCGTGGCGGATATCCGGGTACCGGTCATCTGCGTCGTCGACACGGCAATCGAGGCGGCCGCGTTTCCGCCTGGAACCGTCATCGAGAGCATGGATTTCGGCTGTGACTGCCCGCCTGCGGGCCCGCCTCAGGCTGCAATGCACGGCAATCTCGTCGCCGCAACGGCGCTCGCCGAATGCCCTGGCGCCCGGCTTGTGGCCGTGAGGCTGATGGACGCCGCCGGCTGGGTTCAGCAAGAAGAGCGGCTCGAAGCGGCGTTAGAATGGATCGCCCGTCACGCCGACGATCTCGGCATTACGGTCATCTGCGCCGCGCTCGCCGACATGAGTCATCTGCGCAGCGACGCTTCGTTTCGCGATAGCGGGCTCTGCCGGGTCATCGCCGAGCTACGCCTGCGCGGAATCGCGACCGTGATGCCGGCCGGCAACTGGCAGGTGCGGTTCCATGCGGCGAACCCGGAGGGCATGGCTTGGCCGGCGATCCTGCGTGAGGTGATCAGCGTCGGTGCACTCGATCCGGATGCTGAAAGTCCCGAGCCGCACCGCTACAGCCAGCGGCTCCGCCGGCGTCCCGACACGGGCTGCGGCACCACCCTGTTCTCCAGACCCGGCCCGCCGGGCGACACGAGCGGTGCATCCGCCGTCGTCGCCGGCCGTATTGCAGCGATCCGTCATAGCGCGCCTTCGGCAACGGTCGCTGAGATGCTCTCGCGACTGACATCCGGTGCCGACGCCGTGATGGAGGACATTCCCACACTGCCGAGCCGATAGCCCTGCAGCCTATCGCCTTCCCGTCGCCAAATTGGCTTGCTCGACGCAGCCAGCGGTTGACACGCGCCGTAACATTCACCTAGAGTTACATTAACAGCAAATAAAAACTTTAAGTTGCATTCACCCTCACGCCGAACCGCATCCCTGCAAATTCCATGTCTCGATATCGGATGAGGTCATTGCCCTTGGCATCATCGATCCTTGCGAGCTCGACCGGAGAAAGGCGCATAATCAAAATATAATGTATTAATATAATATTAACTCGTATTAATGTGTCCGTTCGGTGAACGTGCAGCTTATATCCTGAATACGAAGTCATAACAGGAGGATTAAATGGACGTTTATACAGGAACAATATTGATTGTCGGATATGACTGGGCTCCCCGAAATTTCTTGAGCTGTGAAGGCCAGGTGCTACCCGTAAACCAGTATCAGGCCCTTTATTCTCTGATCGGCTCGATATACGGCGGTGACCAGAACACCAAATTTAACTTGCCCAATTTGATCGGCCGCGCACCGATCGGGAAGTTGCAATCCAAATCATCGAAATATCCGATCGGAACTGAAGTCGGCGCGTCCGATGTCATGCTGACAAATAAGAATATTCCGCCCCACGTGCACGATGTATCATTCGAACCGTCGATGGGGAAGCAGGACGTGACAATCCCTGGATCGACAGGAAAAATAAAAATTGAGGCGAAAGTCGACCTCAATGCGGCGGCTGCGCCGTCGAAGGCAATGACCTTCTCTCACGGAGAGACGGTTTATCTCACCAACGCTATCGCAAACAGTGGCTCAAACATATTGCGTGGTCCCTATACCCTTACCGCGCCGGCGGACACTGCGAAGGCCAAGATGCCGGTCGTCGTAGACTATTCGGGGTCTCCCGCCACCCCTGACACCACAGTTTCGGTCGATACCATCACCGGCGGCAAAGTGACGATGAAGCCTTCCGGCGAAGGTGCGGCTTTTTCCGTCATGCAGCCGTCCCTCGCGCTCAACTTCGTCATGGCGGTGCAGGGGTTTTATCCGGAAAGGCCATGATAACAGCCCCGGATCTCGAAGAACTGTCTTCCGAATATTTCACGCCGCTTCTCGGCTCCACCTTCGCACTCGAAGGCGAGGATGGCACGGTCATCTCCACGCGGCTGCTGTCGTGCGTGGAAAGCGTTGCCAGCACTATGCCGGGTTCGCCTCGCAGGGCGTTCACCTTGATCCTGGAGGCGACGGGCGCAGTGGCGGCAACGCTGCGGGGTGGCTCGTTCCTGCTGCAGCACGACGCGATGGGAACGATCGGGCCGCTCTATGTCGAGCGCATCCTGTCGGTGACCGCCGGGACGCGTCTCCCGGCGTTCCAGGTGATCTTCAACTGAGCCGCCGCGAGTAAGTGCGCCACGGACGTACCACCTCACCTCGGAGTTCTCCATGGGCAGGCTGAAAGGATCCCTTCGCTTTCCAGGGGGCGTGGAACTGCGCTTCGCTACCCCGGCCGACGAGGCGTTCCTCATTGATCTCTTCATCTCGTCCCGACCCTGGCTGTCCTGGGTGGATGGGGAGAAGGACTTCATCCGCGCGCTCTACGAACAGCAATACACGGTGACGCGTTCGGGGCAGGAAACAGTTTACCCCGAGCATCTCGACTTCGTCATCGAGACGACCGGCGTTGCCGTCGGCCGGCTGATCGTCGACCTCGGCTATGGCGACTGGCGTATTGCAGAACTCCATGTCGCCGTGGCGGCACGCGGGCGAGGGATTGGGTCCAACGTGATACGCGGTCTTCAGGCGGCGGCCGGCAAGTGCAAGCTGCCACTGACTCTTTCGACGCCAATTATGGGATCAAATGGATATGGCATCTACAGCCATCTGGGCTTTCAGGTGACGGCGGTGACGCCGCCGAGCCTGCAGATGGCGTGGTTGCCTGCCAGCCACCCGCAGGCCAATCCGTCCGAGGTTGCGGCGGCGTCCTGACCCGAACAACGGCGCCGATCCGCTTCACGCTCGTCGCGCGCGGCGAGCGAACGCCTCAACGTGCCTCATCGCAACATGAACGGGTGCATTCGGGGGGCATTGCCCCCGAAAGATCCTCCGGGAGAACCGATGTCCTCGCACGCTCAATTCACCGAAACCGAGAACAGGCTCGCCGATTTCGACATGGCCCTGTCCATCTCGGAGAAGGCCATCAACCATCAGATGCAGGAGGCATGGAGCCTTTGGTTGAGGCGCAAGGACGGTGCCCGCCTCGACCGCATCTCCCTCAACCCGCCGAACAGGAAGGGGAGCCCGTCGCGAACGGTTCTCGACGCCGTGCTGGGCGCCCCACGGATTTCGCTCTTCGTACCGATGGGCGGGCCGAACGATGTCCGGGTGAGCTTCCCGATCATCTCCGGCACGCTGCAATATCTGGACGAGGACGATCCGGTTGTCGAAAAGATCGACAACTGGCTCGTCACATTCCTCACCGTGGTCGACCGGAAGGTCGTCAGCCGCGACGAACTCTATCGCCAGGACCAGTCCTCGGCCCGCCGGGTCGACGAGATCATTGCACGGCATGGCCTCGGCGAAGGCGCCTTCTCGATCGAATGCCTTTTCCTGACTCTGACCGCGGCGGACATGATCCGCTCGCGCTCGATCGAGCCCGATCCCGAGAAACTCTCCGAGGACCAGCGCCGGAATCCGCCGACGATTGCGACGGCGACCCAGTCGAAGCTGGCGGACTGTCTCGCCCACATGTTCACCGAGGCAGCGGCCGAGAAACGCAAGTTCATTCTCGGCACCAGCGTGCATCCCCGTGCGCTCGAGCGTGCGCCGACCTTCACCCTCAAGGATTACCTGTTCAAGGTGACGCGGACCGCCGCCATGCATGGAGCGGCGGAGGTGGCATCCTCGCCCCCAAACACCCTCGACTATCTCGGCGTGTTCTTCTCCGGCAAGTCGCTGCCAGCGACCGTCGGCGAGGCCGACAACGCGCGCGCCAGGCTTGGGCCTTGGCTTCCCGCGGAGCGTACCAGCGGGCGTACTGCGATGGTCGCCGGCGTGATGGCGGTGCGCGGCGAGATGGTCAATGGCCACTTCAGCGATAGTCTGCGCAGTGGCTTCGGCGCCGAGTACACCCGGATGAACGCGGACAATGCCGCTCGCCGGGCGCAAGGCGAGGTTCTCCATCCGGAAACGGAGTTGCCGCATCCCGAAGCGGAACTGCTGAACGGCATGACGGTCGGGCTCGCCGGAAGCGCGATCACCATCACCAACCAAAAGACCTTCCGGTGGACCGACAAGACGGGCGACGAGGACAAGAACCTCCATCTCGAGAAGCATCTGCGACTGACGCTCTCGCCGAAAGCGGGGGCCGGCTACGACGTCGACGGTGAGTTGAAGGTCATGCTCAACCGCGAACGTGTCATGTCGATCCGCAATTCCAGGGCGAAGGCCACATCGACGGCGAAGCTCACGGGAACCGTCGCCTTCGAGGTCGGCGGCGGTGCGATCTTCTGCAACATCGTTCCACGCGTGTCCGTTCAGTTCGCCACCCCTGTCGCAGAGACCACAGCCGACGAAAACTGGTTTGCGCGCACATTCACCAACAACGAGTGGGACCGCCAGGAAGCCGGCGGTTACACGCGGGATTCCCGCTCCGCGATCGAACTGATGCTGAAGCGGTCGATAGAGAAGCTGAATGTGGGCCTGGACAAGTTCGCCTTCATCCCGCCTGGCGAGGAGGTCTTCACGTTCTCGTCCCCACGCTTCACGCGGGCCGGCGACCTCATGCTCGACGTGATCTACAAGGCGACCAAGCTGATGAAATGAGGCGGTCCCGCGAGGCCGCCAAGTTGTGGCGGCAGTTCCGCGGGGTTCGCGCCCTTTGCATCGAGCCCGGCTCCACGCGCCTAGTCCGTGGAGACGGCTACCTGTTTCACATTGGTTGAGCGCGTTCCCGCCGTCCGGCTCGGCCCTCCGGCGGATCATGCTCAGGGGAGCACGCCATGCAGCCTTCGAACACCACCCGCTTCGAAGCGGTCGATACCGACGGCAAACCGATGCAGTTCACGGTCGGCACGGAAATCATGGACTATATCGAACCGGCCCGAACCTTCGGCCGGGAAGACTTGGCCGATCTTTCGGCCAAGGGACGGTTTCAGCCCCGCGTCATTGCCATTCCCGATCAGCGGCAGCAGCCGCTCGCGCCGATGGTGCTGACCCTGGGCAATCGCAACAGGCTGTCGCTGGTGCGTCGTACCGCCGGTGGCGCCGCGGAGTCCGCAAGTTGGGAATCCATCGACCTCAGTGCCGGACTGGCCACCATGGCGGATGGCCCGGTGCAGGCCTTCGGAGCGGCCTGGACGGAGGACGACCGGATGACGGTCGCGGTCGCGGTCGGAACCGGAGACGGCGGCCGGCAAAGCCATGTGTTCGTGGCCTACGACCTCGATAGTCGGACGACGGACTGGAGTGCGATCTCCTGGGTCGACTATGGCCGGCGCGGCGGGCTCGCGGTGGATGCCATTCGTGTGCTGCGCGATGGCCGGGGCGTGTGGACGGTGGTTCTGTCCGCGGGCGACGACAGGCAGAACGCCTATCTCATCCGCAGCGATCTTCCCCGCTCCTTCGCCGACGGCGCGCTCGTCTTCAGCGTCGCGACCGATCTCGAGCGCATCTCGGATTTCCAGGTCGGAGGGCTGGAGAGGCGCGGCGTGCTGCACGTGCTGGGGGCCGCCACGCGCCGCGGCGAGGGCACGCTGTTCGCCCGGCCGCTGCCGCTGCTTGTGCAGGCAGGCAACCCCGAAACGACGAGCGTCTACACCTTCCGCTGCCCCGACGGTGCCAAGGTGCTCGCTCTCGGGCTCGACCGGCCGGCAGTGGGTGCCGATCTCTACATCGGCGGCAACGGTGTCCACCGCATCCCGGCCACCCAGTTCCTCTATCAGGAGGACGCCGACATCGAGATGGTGATCTCTCCCTCGATTGCCGATAGGGTGCAGCGGCTTCTGGTGACGGAGTCGCCGGATGGCGCCGCGACGGCCTGGGCGCTGCTGGAGGATGGCAGGCTTGTGACGGTGCCCCGCGCCGGCCCGAACGCGGATTGGGGAACGCCTCTGGTCCTGCGCGACGATGTGGTGGAGATCGCCCCCACTCACGGCGACGGCGCGCTCACGGGCTCGGTGCTGGTGGTCTACGGCCGTGGTCGGGCCGCCCACCTGTGGCGCGACGCCGCCGGCATCTGGCAGGAGATGGACATCAGCGTCGCCGACCCGCAGGAGGCCGCCGCGATTACCTGCTTCGCGACCAATCTCGGCGTGTGCGACGGTGCCGGCGTGCCGCTTCCGGCGGTGCGTGTGAGGGTCCGGGCATCCGTGCCGTCCTGCCTCGTCATCAATGGGCGCAGCTATGCCGTCGGCCCGGATCGCGCCGCGACGGTGACGACCGGCCTCCAGGGCAGCGTCACGATCTTCAACCGCGCAGTTTCGTTCAGTCCGGCAACCTACCGCATCGAAGTCGACGGGCTCGCCGCCAGCCTCGACATCAATCCCGGCGCTGCGCTTTATAGGCGCTTCGGGACGATCACCGCCGAAGACCTTCGCAAGGCGAAGGACGGAAGCGGCACCGGCTATCTCCTCGGCGACGACTATCGTTCGGGGGGCCAGACGGCCGCGGTCGACTCTTTCGTTACAGCGTTGAGGCAGGCTGCCACACTGGCGACGGCCACGGACGGCGCTGTTCCGGGGGTGCGGCTCGTCAAGGCCGATGCGCCGTTCTCATCAGAGATCTCGGCAGCGGCATTGCCCGACGGCTACGGCTGGGGCGTCGCCGGAGACGGCAAGGGCGGGTTGCAGACCGTGACGGGGCGGGACGCTGTCCATCTATCGGTTGAGGCCGCCAGCGGAGGCGCTGCGTTCCAGCGTTTGGGAAGCTCGTTGTCCGACCTGTTCGAAGGACTTTGGAACAACATCAAGGATGCGGTGTCGTTCGTCGTTCGCAAGGTCGGTGACGTCGTCGAATTCGTCTGCACCATCGCCGGCAAGGTCAAATCGTTCGTGCTGTCGACCCTGGAGGAGATCGGAGGCTTCTTCAAATGGGCCTGGGGCGGCATCAAGACAGGCGTTGAGAAGGCGTGGAATTTCCTGAAGTTCCTGTTTGACTGGGACGACATCATCGCAGTCCGGAACAAGCTCGCGGACATGATCGATGCCGATCTCGTGGCAATCCGAAGGCAGGTCCTGAACCTGAAAACAGTCGTGGGCCCGGCCTTCGACACCGCTCTTTCCGCGATCCGCGCCAAGGGGGCGGAGTTCGGTGTGCGGCCTTCGGACCGGTCCGTCCTTGCGCCCGGCGCGGGAACGATCGCCCGCGCCCAGAAGCCCGGCGGCGTCAAGGACGAGGTTCTGGGCGGCGGCCCCGGCGCGTGGGTGATGGACCAGTTGAGCAGCCTCGGCCGGCAGATCATCGATATCGAACTGCCACCCTCGGACGAGTCCGCCGACATCTTTACCCGTCTCGCAGAGGAGCAACTGGAGAACCTCGCTGCGCTGAGCAAGGATCTCGGCCGCGACTTCAGCGAGATTTTCGGCGACAGGGGGTTCAGTCTGGCTGATCTCGACGTCGAGAAGATTCAGAAAATCGTTATCGCCGTTTGCATCCGGATTGCCGAAGCGGCAACGGCTGCAATGAAATCGGTCGTGCTTGCCCTGATCGATGTGCTTGCCGGCCTGATTGGCGCGTTCCGCGACATCCTCTTCATGCGGATCAGGGTGCCGTTCATCGCCAAACTGATCAAGCTCGCGACCGGCAAGACCGTCGACGTCTCCGCCCGCCTCATCGACATCGCGCTGCTGCCGCCGGCGATCCTGACCACGGTGACCTACAAGATCGTGTTTGGGCAGGCGCCGATCGGCGAGGTGGTGAAGGGAACGCTGCCGGCCGTGAACATTCCGACGGCGCAATCCGGTGACCTTGTCAACAAGCTCTGGTTCATCAAGGACGTCGGGGCGACCTATGCAAGCTTCGTCTCGATAATGCTCGATGCGCCGGCAGCGTTAACCCCGGTGCCTGCTCAGCAACTGGCCACGAAGCTGCAATGGTTCAGCTGGGGGCTGGGGTTCGTCGGTCACATCGCTGGCACCAATCCGTTGACCAACAGCAAAGCGACACCCGGGTTGACCCGCAGCTGCCAGGAACTGATCTTCGTGGCCGGGCTGATCCAGTATGGCGTACGATACGAGAAGCTGAAGACGGTCATGACGCCGCCGGCGTACCAGAGTTTCGTGATGATTCAGGCCGGGGTGGAGTCCGTGTGCTACGGCCTGCAACTCTTCACGGCCATCGTCGGCTACGTCGCGGATGACGACAGCCGGGACGGGCTGGCATTGGTTCAATTCTGCGGCCGTACGGCCAGCCAAGGCGTGATGCAGGCCTGCCGACTCGTGGAAGAGCCGGAGACGAAGTCCTCCATGATCGTCGGCGCGATGGCGGCAAACCTTTTCCTCAACCTCGGGGTGGGGGTGTATCGACAGGCCGTCGCCCATCGCAGCGGTGGCCAGTAGGTGCCGCAGCGCGTGGTCGCGGGCTGAAGACGGGGAACGACGCGCAGCCGGCTGGCCAATCCGCAGGACAGCCGGTTCCTCGCGGCTCGCCGCCGGAGGGCGCCGCGTTCACGTTCAAACCGCGTCGCACCGCGCGAACAGGTGCAGTGCCGCGTACTGCAACAGCATGATGGTCTTGCCGTCGCGGATCGCACCGGACTCGATCATCGACAGCGCTTCGTCGATGTCGATCTCGATGACCGCTATATCTTCGCCCTCTGTCGCGTTGCCGCCTCCCTGCGAGGCCCGGTCGCCCGGCCTGTATTCGCCCACGAAGAAGTGCAGCCGCTCGGTGACCGATCCCGGGCTCATGAACGCATCGTAGATCTGGCGCACGTCGCGGACGCGAAACCCCGTCTCCTCCTCCGTCTCGGCACGGATACGAACCTCCGGCTCGGCGTCGTCTAGAAGACCGGCCGGCGCTTCTATGAGCAGATCGTCGTGACCGTTGACGAAAGCGGGATAGCGGAACTGCCGGGTGAGGACGACGGTGCGACGGTCTGGATCGTAGAGCAGGATCGTGGCGCCGTTGCCACGATCATATGTCTCGCGCGACTGGCGCTGCCAGCTGCCGTCGCTGCGCCGGAACGAGAAGATCGTCTTCCTGAGGACGTGCCAATCATCGGAGAGAACAACGACATCTTCGATGCGGATCCGGTCTGCGATGCTCAAGTTGGTTCCCCTACGGGTTCGAAAGCGCGGCACCATCTCGCCTCGCTGCTGCTGGACAAGGCGAAATTTTCGTGCAATTTCGTGCAGATTCAATGAATTTCGTGCAATTCGAGGCGAGATGCTGACATCGGAGCGCAAGGCGCTGATCCTGCAGGTGCTGCGTCGCGACGGGCGCCTTGTGGCCAAGGACTTCAGCCAGCAACTGGGCGTATCGGAGGACACAGTCCGGCGCGACTTGCGGGAACTGGCGGCAGAGGGCCGCCTGCAGCGCGTGCACGGCGGCGCTTTGCCGAGCTCGCCCGCGGTTGTTGATTTCGGCACGCGTGAGCGAAGCGGGCTCTCGATCAAGGAGAGCCTGGGGCGCGCCGCCGCCCGCATGATTCAGCCCGGTCAGATCGTGTTTCTCGACGGCGGAACCACGAACGTGCAGCTGGCGCGCCAGCTCCCACCCGATCTCAAGGCCGTCATCGTGACGCACAGCCCGAGCATCGCTGTGGAACTCGCCCGCCATCCCATGGTGGAGGTCGAACTCGTCGGAGGACGGCTTTTCAAGCATTCCATCGTCGCTGTCGGGGCGACGAGCGTGGAGGCGATCTCCCGCATTCGCGTCGATCTGTTCTTTATGGGCGCGACCGGCATTCACACCGAAACCGGCGTCACCACGGGAGATCGGGAGGAGGCGGCCATCAAGCGCCTGATTGCGCGTCAGGCGGCCGAAACCATCGTCCTGGCGACGCGGGAGAAACTGGGCGCGGCATCGCCCTACCAGGTCGTGCCGGTCGTGGAGATAAGCACGATTGTGATGGAGCCGGGCGTTCCATCCGACATGACCGACCCGCTGACGGCAGCGGGCGTGACCGTGATCGAGGCGTAACACGCCTCACGGCGACGGTGCTGCCGCCCCAGCCCGGGTCACGGGAGCGCCCCGCGACCCGGCGCACGTTGTTACTGCAGCCTCGAGAACCGCAGGAAACGTCCGACGCGTGTGTTCTGAGGATGCGGCGTGGCTGTGCAGGACGCACTGGCCGTCGCGCCGCCCGTGCAACCGGAGTCCGAACCTTCGCCGGGCGTCGCCTGGCTGCCGGTGCTTTCAGCGGCCGAACTGGCCCCGCTACCGTTGCCGGTATCCGAGCCGGACGTCGAGCCGGTATCGAACACCACGCCGGCCGACGACGCCGAGGTCTGCACGAACCGGCTGGTCGGAGTGGAAGCCGTAATGAGCGTCACGATCTCCTGTGGCGTCTGGCTGTTGTTCTGCCGGACCGTCAGCGTGCCGGGCACATAGGTGAGATCATAGTTGACCGAGGCGGCAAGTGTGCCCTGCAGGATCGGGTATCTGCCGGCGGTGGACGAAGACGTCGCGGACGTCGCCAGCCCGCCGGTCAGCGTATCGCCGTTCACGAGATTGCCGAGGGCTATGGTCCAGGTCAGCGGCGGGATGGCGCTGCCGGCGGTCATGGTCGCGTCGTTCGCCGCGACCGTGATTGGGCGCGGCGTCACCGTCATCGTGCCCTCGACATAGGTGATGGTGTAGTTGCCAAGGCCGGAGCCTAGGGCGTTCGAGGCGACGATGCCATAGCTGCCGGCCCCTGCGGTGGCTGCCGTGCCGCTGCTTGCAAGCGTTACGGACGCCACGCTGTCGCTGTTGAGCAGGCCAACGGCAGTGAAGCCGGTCATGCCGTCGAGCGTCAGTCCGTTGCCGTAGGTCTTGGTGGCGTTGGTTGCGGTGACGAGGAGTGCAGCCGGGTTCACCGTCAGGACGCCGTCGACATAGGCGATGGTGTAATTCGCAAGGCCCGAGCCCTGCGCGTCGGAGGCGGCGATGCCGTATGTCCCGACGCCGGTTGTGGCCGTGGATCCGCTGCTCGAGAGCGAGACGGAGGTCACGCTGTCGCCGTTGACGAGACCAGCGACGGTGAAGCCGGACGAACCGTTCAGCGTGATGTCAGCGCCATAGGTCTTGCTCGCGTTCGAGGCGGTTACCGTCAGCGCCGCCGGGTTCACGGCGAGCGTGCCGGTGGCGTAGGCGAGAACATAGTTGGCAGCCGCGGCGCCGGTGATGGTGCCACCCGAGGCAGTCGTCAGGTAGCTGCCGACACCGGAAGCGGTGGTGGCGGTGGTGGAGACGACGACCCCGGTCGTGGTGGTGGTAGCCTGGTCGCCGTTCTGCCAGCCGGAGAGCGAGTAGCCGAGCACCGGCACGGCGGCGCCGTAGATCTTGGTTGTCGTGGCGGCTGTCGCGGTCAGGATCGCCGGGGAAACGACGAGCGCGCCATCGTTGTAGGTGATGTCATAGTTGCTGGCGTCGAAGGTCCCGCCGGTCGCGTTGCTTGCAATGATGGCATAGGGGCTTCCTGCGACCCCAGCGGTCGCGACCTGGCCGGCGCTCGTCAACGTCACGGAGCCGATCGTCTCACCGTTCTGGAGTCCGGACGCGGTGAAGCCCGACAGGGTTGCCACCTGCCCGTAGACCTTTGCGGCATTGGATGCCGTGATGGAAAGAGCTGCCTGATCGATGGTGCCGATATTGCCGGAGAGCGAGGTGGTGGTGAGGGTGTAGTTGCCGGCGGCGGTGCCGGTGAGCGTCAGGCCGGAGACAGAGACGCCGATGCCGGTACCGGCATTGGCGGTGGCGTAGGTGCCGCTGGTCGGCGAGACCTCGACATCGTCCGATCCCACCACACCGGTGAGGGTGAAGTTGTTGGAGGCGAGGCTGGCGGTTGTGTTGCCGTTATAGGTCTTGGTCACCGTGCCGGCGAGCACCGCACTGAGCGAGGCCTGATTGATGGTGCCGATATTGCCGGAGAGCGAGGTGGTGGTGAGGGTGTAGTTGCCGGCGGCGGTACCGGTGAGCGTCAGGCCGGAGACGGAGACACCGATGCCGGTGCCTGCATTGGCGGTGGCATAGGTGCCGCTAGTCGGCGAGACCTCGACATCGTCCGAGCCGACGACACCGGTGAGGGTGAAGTTGTTGGAGGCAAGGCTGGCGGTGGTGTTGCCGTTGTAGGTCTTGGTCACCGTGCCGGCGAGCACCGCACTGAGCGAGGCCTGATCGATGGTGCCG